>JACQTH010000500.1 GCA_016210935.1 Acidobacteriota bacterium
CGTGCCGCCGGCCTCGACCTGCACCGCGAGGATGTTGACGCGCTCGTCCGCCAGGGTCTGGCACACGCGCGCAATCATGCCGGGGCTGTTGGGAAGACGGAGGACCAGTTCGGTGCGGATCATGGCGGAATCATACCTAATTGGTGAATGAGTGAATGGGCGAATTGGTGAGCGAACGGGATGCGCATCCGTTCACGACTTCACCAATTCACCAACTCGCGAGTTCACCAACGCGCACCAACGCGCCAATTCACCAACGCGCCAATTGTCAGAAGAAGAAGGTCAGTCCCGTCGTCCACATCGACGCTTCGTGGGACAGGTTCAATCGATCCTGAAGCGCCACAAGGCCCGGGATGGGAATCGCGCCGGGCTCCGTCGTGCCCGGGGGCTGATCCCCGAAATGGATGAACGTGTAGCGGTAGTCGACGTGGACCGCCGCGCGCCGGTGCACCTGAATCTGGGCGCCGACGCCGGCGTGGTAGCCGACCCGGCGGCTCGAAGTGGTCTCGCGGACCGCGTTACCGGCCATGTGCTCGACCTTCTGGGAATACCACCCCATGCCGCCGAGGATGTACGGCGATACAGACGCATTCACCAGGTACATCAGCAGCGACCCCTGGATGGGCATGTCCTTGATTCGCTGCGTCAGGTCGTCGTTCATGTGCGACCGGTAATCGAACGCGATTTCAAGGGCCGTGCGTTCGCTCGTCCGCAGCCTCGCCATCCCGCCCGAGAGCCTCGTTCGCGGCTGGTCGATGCTCTTCGCGTCGCTGCCGCGGATAAAACTGAATCGGGGGCCGGCACCAAACTCGCCCTGAGCGCGGACTTCCGCCGGCATCAGCAGGGCGCCGAGCAGCAACACCGCCGTCCCACACACAAGTCTCGGAGCTCTCACTGACATGTGTTCCCTCCACGGTGCGGGTTCGCCTACGTACGTGGCTTCCGGCTTTAGCCGGAAGATCTTCCGCCTGAAGGCGGAAGCCACGTACCGAATCCCGGGCCGAGTCGAATAACTGTATCGGGCTGAGAAAGCTGAGCGATTAGTGTGAAGCGGCGGGAAAAACCGTGTAGGGATCGGGGATCAGGATCAGGGGTCAGGGGACGGTGAACAAGAACAGGGCGGGGCTGGGAACTCAACCGTCCCCTGTCCCCCGTCCCCCTTTTTTTACGCGAGCACCCTGATCACCACGCGGCGATTCTGGGCACGGCCCTCGCGCGTCTTGTTGTCTCCCACCGGCTTTTCCTCGCCGAGGCTGATCACGTTCATCTTGTGAAGCGGGATCTGGTGCTGCTCATAGAGGTACTGCCGGACCGCCTGCGCGCGATTGAGGCCGATCCGCTCGTTGACCGCCTTCGATCCCACCGAATCGGTATGTCCCTCGATCTCGATGTAGGCACCCTTTGGATCCGCCTTGAGCTGGTCCACGACTTCGTCGATCCGCGCCTTGACCTCGTCTGGCAGCGAGGCCTGGCCGAACTTGAACTTGCCCTGGTCCTCGCTCAGGACGACCTCGTACACCATCCGCTTCGAGGCGCGGTCCAGTTCGTCGGCTTTCGCGCCGGCGGCATCCGCGGCGGACCTGGCGCTCGTCGCCGCGCTGTTCGCCGATTCCGCGGCCGCGTTGGCGGCGTCGGCGCGCTGGCCGACTTCGTTGATACGGCCCTCGTTCGCCTGGGTGCGCTGTTGATTCTCCTCGACCTGCGTCGACAGCGTGTCGACCTTGCTGTTGACGTCACCTACCTGCCTGGTGACGTACTTCTTCGTGGCGCAGGCCGACGATCCGCCGACGGCCAGCGCCGCAATCACAAAAGCGACAGCGACGTTCCTCATGGTTGATCCTCCTAGATCGGGTGTGATCGGCCGGCCGTGCCGGCGACGTATCCGCTGCGCGCGCGCACCGTCAGCTTCCTGTCGCGCGTGCGAATTTCGAGAGGATGCCAGCCTGACGTGCCGACCGACTCGAACGCGATCAGGTACTGGTGACGGAGCTCGGAGACGATCTGACGCGCCGCGACGCTGGTCTGCGCCGGAGCGCTGGTCACGAAGAGGTGCCCGCCCGTCCACTGCGCGAGATCGACCAGCTCGCCGGCGAGCGGAGACCGCGCGGCATTCGACGCCGCGTCGTCGCCGCCGGGATGATCGAGCGGCGACACCACCGCGAGGATGTACACCGGCACGTCGATCGCGCTGGCGACACCGGAGACCTCCGACGCGGATAGTTGACTGCTGGTATCGATGCCGTCGGTGATGACGAGGACCGCCCTTCGGCCTGTGCTGCGACCGGCGACGCGCCGCGCGGCGGCGGCAATCGCGTCGTGCAGCGAAGTCGATCCGTACGGCTCGACCCGATCCAGGGCGTCGCGCAGCTCAGCAGGCCGGCTCGTGAAGGTCCTGACTTCGCGGAGCGCCGCGTCGAACACGAAGAGCGCAGCCTCGTCCTTTCCGGGCTGGAGCCACGCCAGAAAGTGGCGGGCTGCCGCCCGCGCCGCCACGACCTTCCTCGCAAGCTCCATGCTGCCGCTCACGTCGAACAGCAGCGCAATGCTGAGCGGCGATTCCTCGGAGGTGAAGTCGGCGATCGGCCGGCGCACTCCGGCGTCGATCACGATGAAATCGTCGCGCGTCAGATTCCGGACCAGCCGGCCCTTCGTGTCGCGGACCGCGGCCGAAACCCGGACCAAATCCACGCCACTCTTGAACGTGGTGGGCTGGATCGCCTCGGTCCGGGCGGACTCGCCCGAAACGAGGGCAGGACTGGCAACCAAGAGCGATGCGACAAGTATCAACACGGCGGCCTGCACGGGTCGGCCATCTATCAATCTGTTTGCCAGACCTGGAACTTCCTCTTGTTCAAAGACTTGCGGAGAGATGTCCTTTCAGATGGGTCCGACGGCCGGTGGATTTCGCGTAAGAGTTACGCGATCGTCGGGAAATGTATGTAAAAGCTTCCTCGGTTGTCAGGGTGCCTAGGGTGCCTGAAGTGCCTAGCGTGCCTGAAGTGCTTGAAGCGTGTCGGGAGTGCGCACACGAAGCGTCCCAGGCACTCCAGGCACCCCGGGCACTCTAGGCACTTTAGGCACGCCAACCCTGTTAAGATCCAGCACGTGACCGTGCGACTTTCCGCCACTCTTCCAGCCGCGCGACGCGTGTCGGGCTTCACATACGCCATCCGCAACATCGTCGGGGAGGCCAAAAAAGTCGAGGCGGCCGGCCGCAGGGTCCGTTACCTCAATATCGGAGACCCCGTGGCTTTCGGCTTTGGGACTCCTCCCCAC
>JACQTH010000501.1 GCA_016210935.1 Acidobacteriota bacterium
GGTCGCCTGCGCGGCGACGGGCTCGGTCATGGTGCTGTGGTGAATTGCGGAAGACAAACTTGGGTGGGGCTCCGCCCCACACCCCGGCTCGGTCGCTTGCGGGGACCCCTATGCCCCGCGCCGCTCCCTCGCAGGCGCGCTGTGCGCGCCTAGCCCGTTATGCGGCTCGATCGCGCACCTGACTACGAGATTCGTGTGGCGAGCCGCATAACGGGCAACCATACGATGGTAGCGCGGGCGCCGTCCTGCCTCAAGCCGGCATGCAATAGCGTTGACCCCCCATCCGCCAACTAGCCGTGCTTGCTCGGCTAGGATGTGTAGGAAACAGTGACATCCCTGGTGACCACGCACGGCTACTAGCCCCGCGTAGCGGGGCTATTGAATAAAGCCTCGTGATTCAGCGAAGCGGAGCTGGTATTTGGGGCGGAGCTTCGCTAGACTTGCACCTCCGCCGTTTCCATTCCCAGGGAGGCCACGTGATGCACGACTTGCGCTGGCGCCCGACGTTCTCATTCCTTTCTTATTCGCGGCGCGTCTGTGACTTCGGGCCATTCAGGGCAGAAAGGAGCATGTCATGGGAACTCGAGCAGGCGGTATCTTCGCGCTCGGCGTGCTGATCTTCGGGCTCGCTGCCTGCAGCCAGGCAGGCAGCGCGGACACGGAAAACCAGATTATCGGCATCAGCACGTCGCAGCTCTTCGTCACCGTCGAGAACCGAGCCGGGTTTGCGCTCACCGAAATCAAGGTCAACATCGTCCCGGTCGGCCGCGTGACGACGTTTTCGACCACGTGGACGCGGCTGGAAGTAAGCGAGAAACGTGACTTCTCGCTGGGCGACTTCCGCTCCCGCGACGGCACGCCGCTGAACCTGCGCGTCCACCGTCCCCAGAGCGTTGTCGTCAACGCCGTCGGCTTCAACGGGGAGAAGTACGAAGTCGAATCGTCTTGGTGAGCCGGGCGTCCTTGACAGCGCCTCGTACGCCCCGAATGATCGCCGCATGCTGAACCTTCGTTCCGCTGGTGCGCTGATCGTGCTCTGCTCGGCTCTGCCGCTCGTCGCCGGTCAATCGACGCCGGCCCGCCCTGCGACGCTCTCCATGCAGGAATGGCCGGTTTATGGCGGGGATCCCGACGGCACCAAATACTCGCCGCTGGCGGATATCTCACGCGAGAACGTTCAGCGACTCGAGCTGGCGTGGGAATGGCGGCCGAACGAGAAGGCGCTCGAACAGCACGGCACGCGGCCAGGGGCGTTTCAGAACACGCCGTTGATGATCGACAACGTGCTGTACAGCAGCACGCCCTACAACCGCGTCGTCGCGCTGGACGCCGAGAGTGGACGGGAGCTCTGGTCGTTCGATCCGAAGCCGTACGAGGATGGGCAGCCGCCGAACGGCACCGGCTTTGTGCACCGCGGCGTGGCCGCCTGGCGAAGCGGCGATGACCTGCGCATCTTCATCAACAGCCGCTACCGGCTGATTGCGCTCGACGCGAAAACCGGAACGCCTGTTCGGTCGTTCGGCGAGGATGGCTTCGTCGATCTGACAAGAGGCCTGCTCTGGCCGATCGACAAGCGTCACTACACGAACACGTCGCCGCCCCTGGTTTACAACGATCTGATCATCCTGGGCAACGGTGTCGGCGATCGACTCGTGTACAGGAATGATCCGCCCGGCGATGTGCGCGCCTTCGACGTCAAGACCGGCCGGCTCGTCTGGACCTTTCATACCGTTCCCCAACCCGGTGAATTCGGGAACGACACGTGGGGCAACGACTCCTGGAAGTTCACGGGGCACACGAACGTCTGGGCTCCGATGTCGCTCGATGCCGCGCGCGGCCTTGTCTATCTGCCGCTGACCACGCCGAGCAACGACTTCTTTGGCGGACGCCGGCCCGGCGCGAATCTGTTTGCGGAATCGCTGGTCTGCCTCGACGCCTCGACCGGCAAGCGCGTCTGGCACTTCCAGATCGTTCACCACGGGTTGTGGGACTACGACCTGCCGTCTGCGCCCAACCTCGTGACGATCTCTCCCGACGGCAGGACACTGGACGCCGTCGTCCAGTTGACCAAGCAAGGCTTCGCGTTCGTCTTCGATCGCGTCACCGGCACGCCGGTCTGGCCGATTGAGGAGCGGGCCGTGCCGGCCAGCGACGTGGCCGGCGAGCACGCGTGGCCGACGCAACCGTTCCCGACGCGCCCGCCGGCGTTCACGGAGCAGGGAGTCTCCCTGGAAGACGCGTTCGATCTGACGCCGGAGTTGAA
>JACQTH010000514.1 GCA_016210935.1 Acidobacteriota bacterium
ATGGTCAGGTCGTCGAGCGTCGTCGCGTCTCAGGGGGAGGCGTCTCACATCCGGCATCTGGCGCTGGCGGTTCCGATAGCGATCGTGGTGTATCTCCTGACCTGGACGACCGGACACCCTCTGTTGGTGCGCGAAGGGCAGTTCGCGTTCTGGCCGCTTGTCGGTGTGGCGTTCGCGCTCGGCGGCAGAGCGCCGGGCGCGCACCGTCGGCGTCGGTTCGGATGGCTGTTCTGGCTGGCTCTCGCGCTCGTCATCGCCTCGACGCCGTTTCGCGCGGCGCGTGGGGAAGGCCGCGTCGATTTGACGCAGCTTTCATTCGGCCTGCACGAGCGCGAGACGGATTCCGGCGGGCGCGAATTCCAATGGACGCACGAGCGGGCCGTCTTTCACTTCCCTGCAGACGCGCGCCTCTTCTCGTTCGAGCTCCGATCGATCGCCCCCTTCGACCAGACCGTCACGGTGCTGCTCGACGGGACCGAAGCCGACCGCCTCAAGCTCGTCGATCACGCGTGGCACCCGCAGCGGTACTCCGTTCCTCAGCGGCATGGCACGCGCCGCTATCACCGTGTCGAGCTCGTCGTCTCGCCCGTGATGCGGCCGCCCAATGACCCGAGGACGCTCGGGGTGCAGTTGAGTGGGGTGAAATGGGTTCAATGATTCACTGGAGCTTGAAGATCCTCAACTCCGGCCCCGGATTCTCCTCGGACGACTCGAACGTCTTCAGGTGTGACGCCTGATCGAACAGACGCCGGTACTTCCTGTACTCCTCCGGGTGGTGCTGCGGCGCCGAGAACGCCGCGCCGAAGGACTGCGACGAGGCGATCATGAACTGGAATCCCTCATCCACGTAGTCCTGATACTCACGTCGCGTCAGCGGGGCGAAATGCTCGACCCTGTAGCGATGCTCGGGGAGCAGGAGCACCCGCGTTTCCAACGCGACGCGTGAGCCCGGCGGGATGTTCGACAGGATCCAGGCGTACGCCAGCTGCTGCGTCGACGTGCGACTGATGGTCCGGCAGAAGCCGATCGACTGAATCGCCGGCGGCAGCACGGCGGCGAGCGTCAAGGCGGCGATCAAGGCGGTCCGCGGCGCGCGCGGGATATCGAAGCGGCGCAGCAGGCTGACGCCTGAGACGACCGCGCAGGCGGCCAGCACACAGGCGAACGGCAGAATCGGCAGCAGGTAGCGCCCGTAGATCTGCGCGCGCGTCGCCAGCAGATAGAAGTAGGCCAGCGGGAAGGCGATCGCCAGCAGCCACCGGACGCTGCCGGGACCCGTGGCCGCCCGGACGATGCCGAGACCAAAGCCGCCGAACATCAAGAGCAGGGCGGGCCAGCCCAGCGCCAGCCGCAGGTGCTTCAGGTACGTGATCCAGCCCGGTTCTGTCGCCCGTGCGGGCGCCGCAAAAATCGAGGCGAGATGCGCGAACCGATCGAGAAACGTCGGCAGGTCGAGGACGGTGTACGGGGCCGCCAGCAGAAACGCGGCCACGCATCCGCCGACGGCGGCCAGCGTCATCTGGATGCGCGTGACCGTTCCCGTTTTCTGAAGCGCCGCGGACAGGATCGGAAGCAGCAGGGCAAGCCCGCCGTTGTACTTCGTCGCGGCCGCCAGGCCAGCGGCGACACCCGCCCACGCGTAACGGCTCAGACGTTCCCCCTCATGCGCCCTGAGGGTGAGGAGCATCGTCAGCGTGGTGAAAAATGTCAGCGGCACATCCGTCAGGACGTAATGCGACTCGCGCACGTGGAAGGGCATGACAGCCATGAGCCCGCCTGCCAGCAGCGCATGCCGCGCACCCCAACGCGTCCCGATGTTGTAGACCAGCAGCACGGTCGCGGTCCCGAGGATCGCGGTGACGCCGCGGCCCCACAGGTAGAAGTCGTTCGCCGTCGTCTGGCCGAGCGAGCTCCATAATCCCTGCACCGATACGCCGTACAGGAAGCGGACGCACGCCACGATGAGTTGGAGGTAGATGTACAACCCGCCGTAGTCGAAGAAGTGGGGATTGAAGTCGCCGGTCGTCATCATCCGATGCGCGCGCCCGATGATTTCCGGCTCGTCGACCCCGATGGCAAACGGAATCCCGACTCCAAGCCGCCAGAAGCGAAGCACCGCCGCGAAGAGGAGGACCGCGGCGACCAGCAGCGTCGGCGTCCGCAGGTCGCTCGCCTCGCGCCATTCTCGCTCGCGCATCAGGGGCGTTTCTCCACTCGGAAATAATCGACGGCGGCGCTCAGGCTGCGCTGATCCCCTCCGAGCCCCACGCTGGCGGGGGTCGCTTCCCGCCCGAAGTGCAGCGTGACACGATTGATTCCCGTGCGCCAGACGTCACGATCGGCCCTCGCCTCGACGATCTGCCAGTCTGGACCGACCACGAAGGGGCCGAAGCGCGTTCCGTTGATATCCATCTGCATCGATTGCGGCGGCGCCTGAGCGTACGAGAACGCTTTCACGTTGATCCGCACCAGCAGATCGGCCGCATGATCGAGCGGCACCTCCAGCCTGGCTTCCCGGGGCGCCCACCGAAAGGTCGTGGCGCCGTCACGCTCGGGCGCATGCCACGTGCGGCCGACGACGGCCGCTTCGAAATCGCTGCCGTCCCCGACATCGATCCGGCCATAGGGCCGCAACGGATCGCCCAGAAACCGGTTCGGTCCCAGCAAATCGTACCGCTCGGGATGGATGCGATTCCTCATCGCGGAGAGGAGATTGACCGGGTAGGAAAACGGATGACCGATCCAGCCTTCCAGCGCGGCGGCTTGCGCGCCGGCGAGGCGCCTGAAGGACATCGCTTCGCCGATTCTGACACTCCCCGCCACCGCCGCCGCCATGAAAGTCAGATTCCATATCACCAGAGCGGCGAGACCGAGACACAAGACGAGCCGCGGGTGACGGACCACGGCACGCTCCGTCCAGTCGATCGCGACCGCCAGCCCGATCG
>JACQTH010000490.1 GCA_016210935.1 Acidobacteriota bacterium
CCCCAATTGAGCTGGGTCGCAATCGTGGACATGTACGCGGCGAAGAACGCCGCGAGCAGCAGGCCGCGCCAACCCGCCGGCAGATAATCGCGCATGACCATGACGTACCCGGCTTCCTTGTCCTGGATTCCCGGGTACAAAAGGATGGACGCCAGACCGACGAGGATCCACGGCCATGGCCGGATGGTGTAATGCGCGACGGCGAACCAGAGCGTGGCCAGAAACGAGTGCCGCTCGTCGCGCGCGGACATCATCCGTTGCGCCACGTAGCCGCCGCCGCCGGGCTCCTGGCCGGGATACCAGCTCGCCCACCACTGGACGCCCACGTACGCCACGAAGGCGGCAAACGGGAGCGCGAGCCGCTCGCCGGCGGTGGCGGCTTCGCCCACCTGCGGCAGGACCGCGAGCGTCGCTTCGGGAAGTTTCTCCTGCAGACCCGCGAGCCCGCCAATCTGGGGCAAGGCGAGCGCATACCACGCGAGCGCGATCGTGCCCGTCATCGCGAGGCCGAACTGGAAGAAATCCGTCGCGACCACTCCCCACAGACCGGAGCCCGCTGAATAGATGCCGGTGATGGCCAGGCTGACGAGAACGGCCGTGAGCCGGCTCCATCCCATCGTGACGAGGAGAACCTTGGCCATCGCCAGGTTCACCCACCCCATGATCACGCAGTTGATCGGCAGGCCGAGATAGAGCGCGCGAAAACCGCGAAGAATCGCCGCGGGCCGGCCGCGGTAGCGCAGCTCGGCGAACTCGACGTCGGTGAGGATTCCTGCGCGGCGCCAGAGTCGTGCGAAGAAAAAGACGGTCAGCATCGACCCGATGGCGGCGTTCCACCAGATCCAGTTCCCCGCGATCCCGTCGCGCGCCACGAGGCCCGCAACAGCCAGCGGCGTGTCTGCCGCAAAGGTCGTCGCGACCATCGATGTCCCGGCAAGCCACCAGGGAAGACTGCGTCCTGAGAGAAAGAATTCGCCGGTGCTCTTCCCGGCGCGCTTCGTGAAGTAGAGTCCGACGGCCATCGAAGCGGCGAAGTACGCGCCGATGATCGTCCAATCGAGAGGGCCGAGCGTCATGCGGGTGTCGCGAGGGCTTCCATCACGGCGTCATGAAACGCCGGCCGTATCGCCGTGATGCGTTCGTTGTCGCGCGTCGGGTGAAGACGATTCGTCAAAAGGACGCAATAGACGTCGGCCTCCGGATCGATCCAGAGCGACGTCCCGGTGAAGCCCGTATGTCCGAACGCCAGGGGAGACATCATGTGCCCACACGAGGAAGTTGGCAGCATCGTATCCCAGCCGAGCGCGCGTGAGCTCCCCGGCGTGCCGGTCCGCGTCGTGAAGAGTCGAACGGTCTCGGGCTTCGCCAGTGCTTCGTCGACCCCTCGCCAGCCGCGCAGCCAGGCTCTTGCGAATCGGCCCACTGCGGGCGCTGTACCAAAGAGACCCGCGGGGCCGGCCGCGCCGCCCAGCGCCCAGGTGTTCTCGTCGTGCACCTCGCCGCACAGCAGGCGTCCGCGCCAGCGATCGACTTCCGTTGGGGCCGTCCGGTGCTTCATCGCTGCGGGCGGATGAAATAACAGCACCTCATCCTCAGTCGGGGTCGGCGGGCGAAAGAACTGCTGCGCGATTTCGCCGAAAGCTTCGGACAAGGACTTGCGGGCGGCATCCGCGATGATGAACCCGAGCAGGATGAACCCGAGGTCGCTGTAGATCGACTTCGTTCCGGGTTCGTATTCGAGGGGCAGAGATGCGATCGTGTGCTCGAACTCCCGCCGTCCGGTGAGATCTCGAAACAGGGGGAGCCACGCGGTCAGGCCCGAGGCATGTTCCAATAGGTGCCGCATGGTGACATGGGTCCGATCTCTCCCAGTCCAGTCGACGATGAAGGTGCTGACGGGCGCGACCAAGTGCAGCTGACCGGTCTCCACCAACCGCAGGGCGATGGTCGTAGTCGAAATGACTTTCGTGAGCGACGCGAGATCGAAAATCGTGTCGACCCCTGCGGCATCGGCTTCGGGATCGTACGAAAGGCGGCCGAGGGCATATCTCCAAATCACCCCATCGTGGCGCCCGACTTCCGCGACGGCGGCCGGAAACGCCTGGTCACGCACGCCGGCCTCGAGGATCTTCGCCGCTGACGCAAACCGTTCGCTCCTCACGATTGCCGGCGCGGTTCGGGGCGGAGCCGCGAACCGGCCCACGCGACCAACACGGTGGTCAAGGTGCCAATCAACACGTACCAGGTGAACGCGACGGTCGTGGCCACCCACACCCATGCCATCACTCCGAGTCCCGCAATCATTCCAGCGACCGTCGCATGACGAGAGAGACCGGGTGTCAGCGTGCCGATCAGAAAGGCGCCCAGCACCGATCCCGACGCCAGGGAGAGGACCGACAGACCGGCGTCCAGGACCGACTGGGTCATCAGCTGCGCGGCCAGCGCGACGCTGATCTGCACGAGTCCCCAGACGATCGTGGCGGCGCGCGACACGCGCATGACGCGCCGTTCGTCGGCGTCGCGCCGCACGTACATCAGATAGAAATCATTCACGGTCGTCGCCGCCATCGCATTCAACGATGGCGACAGCGCAGCCGCCACGATGGCCGCCATGATGAACCCGGCCGGCCCTCCCCGCAGTTGATCCACGACAAACGTCGGCAGAATGGCATCGTTGCGTGGCAGCGGTGTCGTCAGCGGGAAGTGCTGATAGTAGGCGGAGAGCATCACGCCGATGACGAGAAACAGCACGAACTGCGCCAGGACCAGGAAGCCGCTCAGAACAAGACCCCGGGCGGCGTCGCGCTGCGAGCGTGCCGCCAGCAGGCGCTGAACCAG
>JACQTH010000488.1 GCA_016210935.1 Acidobacteriota bacterium
CACCACGGCCGTTCACACGCAGGTGCTCGATCGAGACGCGATCGATCTCATTCCGACCGGACGCACGATTCAGGGGATGGCGCAGCTGATTGTCGGCGTGAGCCTGAGCCTGCCCGATACCGGTGGCGCGCGGGCCATGCAGCAGACCTACATGTCGACGCACGGCATGACGACAGCGAACACCACCGTGATGGTGGACGGAATGATGGTGAACGGCCTCCAGGGTGACGGCGCCATTCAGAGCTACTTCAACGACGCGATGAACGCGGAGGTCAGCTATCAGACGAGCGGCATCGGCGCCGAGACGTCGGGCGGGGGCGTGCGGCTGAACATGATTCCGCGCGAGGGCGGCAACCGGTTCAGCGGCGACTTCAAGGCCGCGTATCGGCCGGGCAACTGGCAGGCCGACAACCTCACCCAGCGACACAGGGACAAGGGCCTGCAGACCGGGAACGCCACCGACCGCATCATCGACTTCACAGCGGCGCAGGGCGGACCGATCATGAAGAACAGACTCTGGTTCTTCGCCTCGGCGCGCTATATCTCGGTGAACAACTTCATCCCGGACACCTTTTTCCGCGACGGAAGCCCCGGCATCGACGACCAGTTCATCAAGAGCGCGCTGGCGCGCCTCACCTGGCAGATGACGCCGCGCGTCAAGTTCTCCGGATACTTCGACGAAGTCGACAAGTATCGTGGCCACGACATGCAGGCCCTGTACGAGCCGGAAACGGCTTCGACCGTCTGGAACTCGCCGGCCTACCACACCGCCGCGGCCAAGCTGACGGCGACGCTCACGAGCCGGCTGCTGATCGAGGGCGGCTGGTCCAGCAACCTGGAGTACTACACGAACGAGTATCAGCCGGGCGTGGAGCAGCCCAGGGGAACCGACGGATGGTTCCGCAACGTAACGCGGGATGAGCAGGATCTGGGCGGCCGCAAAGGCGCACGAGGAGCCGGACAGAGCACGGAGCGCCCCTCGCGGTACGCGATGAACGCGTCGCTGTCGTACGTAACGGGGACGCACAGCTTCAAGGCGGGCGTCCAGACGACGTGGGGGAGCTTCATCCATACACGCGACTCGAACGGCGACCTGGAGCAGCGGTATCGCAGCAACAGGACCGGCATCCGGTTCTCCGTGCCCGATACCGTTCTGATCCGGAACACGCCGCTGGCGTACGGCGAACGGCTCAACCGAGACGTGGGGATTTATGCGCAGGATTCATGGACGCGCAACCGCCTGACGGTCAACGCCGGGTTGCGCTTCGAACATGTCAACGCGCAAGTGCTGGCGGGCAAGTCACCCGCGGACCGATTCGTGCCCGAGCGAACCTTCGGCGAGATCCGGAACCTGCCGAACTGGAACAACTGGGCGCCGCGCTTCGCGGCCGTCTACGACGTGTTCGGCAACGCGAAGACCGCGCTCAAGTACTCGCTGAATCGCTACAATCGCGCCCGCACGACCGGGATCGCGTCGAACTACAACCCGCTGCTCTCGCAGACCGCGACGCTCCAATGGCGGGATCTGAACGACGACGACATCGCGCAGGGCGAGCGCGACTGCGTCTTCCTCACGCCGGGCTGTGAAATCAATTTTTCCACGTTGTCGGCGAACTTCGGGATCGCCGCGCTCAACGAGTACGGAAAGTATCCGCGAGAATGGAACCTCGAGCATGGTCTCGAGCTTCAGCATGAGTTGCTGCCGCGCCTGTCGGTGACCGGGAGCTGGTTCCGCGGCGACTTTCACAACCTGCCGACGACCATCAACCAAAGCTGGGTCTTCGACGGGGATCCGCTGCAGAACCCGAATTACGTGCCGTTTACTGTCTACAACCCCCTAAACGGTGAGGCGATTACCGTCTACGGGCGGACGGCGGCGGCCCAGAGGGCGCCGACGCGGAACCTGGATACGTACGATCCGAATCGCCAGCGGATCTACAACGCGTACAACCTCGAGTTTCGTGCGCGGCCGGCGTCCGGGGCGCTGCTCTTCGGCGGCTTCTCGTTCGAACGGCAGCTCGATGTCACCTGCACCACGCCGGACAATCCCAACAGCGTTCGATTCTGCGACGACCGCGAGAATGGACTTCCGTTCCGGAAGCAATTCAAGCTGTCAGGGTCGTGGCCCCTGCCATTCGGCGTGACATTCAGCGGGTCGTTCCAGAGCGTGCAGGGAAGTACGAGCAGCATGACCATGGCGATCACGCGCGGGTCGACGCGATATCCGTCGACGTGCCCCGCGCCGTGTCCGGCGGGCGCCATCATCCTGCCGACGACCTTCAACCCGGCGACGCTGACGGTGCAGCTCGTCGATCAGGATACGGTCTACACGGAGCGCATCAATCAGCTCGATTTGAAGCTGTCGAAGACGTTCCGGTTCGGCCGCATCAACGTGACGCCGGCCTTCGAGGTCTTCAACACGCTCAACTCGGATGCGGTCGTCAGCTACGTCTCGACCAACGTGCTTGCGGCGAGCTACCGGCGGCCGAACAGCATCCTGCAGGGGCGGATGATCGGGGTCGGGACGCTGGTGAGATGGTAGAGGGGGCTGCCGGGCCGCGTACACCATCGCCTCCAGCCGGAACAGCGCCTGACTCCAGCCGTCGCTCGCAGTTTTCCGCTTGATCGCCTGAACCCGCCGGCCGTAACATACCGGAACCCAGTAGCGCTATGACCGCGTGCCCGCGGGCGGGCCGGCTGACCGGACCGCCTCGCGGATGGACGACACGCAAGGAGAACCACGTGGGAGACCGTAAGGTCCTCGGGGTGACCTCGTGGCGGCGGCGCTCGTCTTGCTCCCCACCACCGGCGAATCCCCCGTCGTCGACGCTTACACGCGGCGTCGTCATCTGCCGCTGCGATTCCGACAGGAAGGAGTGAGACGTGCGTAGGTGTGCTGTCCTGGGTTGCATGATCGCGGCCTTGACCCTCGGCTTGGTACAGCCTGTGGTGGCGCAGAACAACCACGGGGAACTCATCGTAGGCTACTCATTTCTGGCCAACGACGACCTGGCCGTGAACCAGGAGAATCTGCCTTGGGGTTTCTTCTTTGATACGGCTCTTAACCTGAACGACTGGATCTCGTTGGCGGGCGACCTGAACGGTCATTTCAAGCGCGGCATCGAGCCGAGCGCCTCCTTGGACCGGGTCGTCCCGCCGCAACCGGCCGAGGACTTCCAGGCGTTTTCGTTCAACCGGCCAGAGACCGGGTTCTGCTCGGCTCGTATCCAGGATTGCAAAGTCCACATACAGACGATCAGCGCGGTTGGCGGCCCGCGGTTCCATGTGCCAGCCGGACGCGCGAGGCCGTTCGTCCATGTCATGGCCGGGGCGACCCGCTCGCTCCGGAAGATCGAATTCTTCGCCCACACCTCGACGAATTTCACCATCCAGCCGGGCGGTGGGATCGACGTCGACATGACAGACATCACGGCATTACGCATCCAGGGCGATTATCGGCGTGTATTCTTCCCCGAGCCCGACCAGACCAGGCCGGGAGACTTCCCCTCCCTGGTGAGTAAGGATGGCGCCGATTATCAGGATTTCACGTTCTCTGTCGGTGTGGTCTTCAAGCTCGGTGGACGGCGGTGACCGCGTCAAATCGCCGGCTCACCGCACCCTTGGTCATGCACCCGGTCACTAGTCAGTCAGTGGTCGATCGAATCCGGTTTGCGGCTTATTCTTGGCTCGCTTTCAAGCATGGAGGTGGGAAGTGAAGTCCGGGAAGGCGCTCATCGTCGCCGTTTCGTGCTTTGTGCTGCTGCCAGTCACGGCAGCGGCCCAGAGCTCGATTGCCGGCCGAATCACCGACAACACCGGCGGCGTGCTGCCGGGCGTGACGGTGGAGGCCGCCAGCCCCGCGCTGATCGAAGGGGCGCGTGTGGCCACCACCGACGGCAGGGGCCAGTACGAGATCGTCGATCTTCGGCCTGGGATTTACACGGTTACTTTCACGCTGCCCGGGTTTACCACGCAGGTGCGCCAGGGCATCCAGCTCCCGGCCGACTTCGCGATGACGATCAACATCGTCATGTCGGTCGGGGCCGTCGCAGAGACCGTGACTGTCTCGGGCGAATCGCCCGTCGTCGACACGCAGACCGTGCGCCGCACCGAGGTGCTGACGCGCGAGCTGCAGGAAGAGATTCCGACGGGCCGCGCCCTCTGGTCGTATGCGGTGCTCATCCCGGGCGTCCGGATTGGCCGGCCCGACGTGGGCGGCACGTCCGGACACCAGCAGGCGGGCATAGCGGGCGCCGGGGCCGTGGGGGCTCAACGAGACAGCGTGTACGAGATGGATGGCCTGGACGTCAGCATGTACATTGGGGACAACTGGATGCCGTACCTCAACCCGATGCTGGTAGCCGAGACGTCGTACACGACCTCCGGGATTGGCGCCGAGACGCAGCGGGGGGGCGTGCGCATGAACATGATCCCGAAGGAAGGCGGAAACCGCTACAGTGGCAGCTTCTTCGCCGGCGGCAGCCTGTCGCCCGCCTGGCAGTCCGATAACTGGACCCCGCGGCTGGGCGATCTCGGTGTCCAATCTAGAAAACACGGCGACGCGCGGGACGGGATTCCGCAGATCGACAGGCTCTACGACCTCAACGTTGAGGTTGGCGGCCCGATCGCGCGGAATCGCCTGTGGTTTCACACGTCGGCGCGCCGCCTCGTCGTCAACAACCAGGTGCTCAACAGCGTGAAGCGCGACGGGAGCCGCGGGCTCGACACGAACAGCTTGACGGACGGTGGCGTGCGCCTGACCTGGCA
>JACQTH010000489.1 GCA_016210935.1 Acidobacteriota bacterium
CCCTCGACCCGAACCCCTTCCATCATCGTCGCCGGCAGGGCTTCTTCGCGGAAGTCGGTCACACCCGCCGTCTTCCCCGGCTGGCTCGCCGCGACCTTGGCCGCGTCAATCTTCGACGCGTCGGCATGATGATCCCGGTCGCCGGTCGCCACCTTCCTTCGAAGTGACGGGTCGGCGTGCGCTTTCGCGTGCTCGAGGGCCTCAAGCGCTTGCTGGAGAGACTTCGCCTTTTCGCGCTGGAGAGCCCCGAGCACCTTTCCGACAGCGGAAACGATGGCGGGGCTCTTCCAGGCGACCCGCCGCTCGTCATCGAGTGAGTACGACACCGCGGCGACCGGGTCGAATATGGAGACGACAGAGTGGTGACCCGGCGTGGCATCTTCTTCGCGCCGGATGCGCCCGGCGCTGTCGCGATACACGCGGCCGGTCGTGCGACGGACGATCCGATTGCCGTCCGCGAGCATCTGGACGTTCTCGATCTCGATTTCCGCGGAGTACGGCGCACCCTTGACCACTTTGTTCTCGAGCGGCACCCGCAGCGACACGATCCCGCCGTCCGCTTCGAGCACCTTCAGGCTGACCGCCGCCCGCTGGGCGCTCGCCACGCCGGCCGTCAATGCGATCAGCATGGCCGTCAACACGACTTTCATTGGCTCACCTCATCTTGAATGGCAGAGACTGCCGGCACCAGGCGAACCGCGCGCGCGAGACCGTCCTGGCCGATTAGAACGTCGGCGCGGACCATCGTCGCGTCGGACGCCGGCGGAAAGAGACCGAGCGAGGGCAGCACCGATGCGGGCAGGTCCATCCGCACAAGGTGCCCGCTTTCGAACGGCGGCAGCGCAGCCGCCCCAGGCCAGGCGACGAAATCGCCCACCTCCTCATCTGTCTCGGCTGGAGCGGACTCCGGCCCAACTGATGGGGTTCTGAACCAGATCGCCGTCACGCCCGCGCTCAGGATGAGGATGGCCGCCACCCTGAGCCAGCGCGAATGCATCGCGCGGCGACGCGGCAGCCCGAAGGTGTCGCGAACCTTATGAGACCCATGAGTTGCATCAAAGGTGGCCAGCAGCGCGGCTTCGCGCTCGGGGTCGATGGCTGGCACGGTCACCGCGCGATCGACGCACCGGAGCGTGGCACTCAGATCCGCGTCTCGATCGTCGTGTTCGTCGATGGAAGCTGTCATGCGACAAATCCCATGCATGGTTCCGAGGTTCCGAAGTTCAGGAACGTGAACTCAACACACTCTGAACCTCCGAACGCTGGAACCCAGGAACCTCGGAACCCTGGAACTTTTTCCAGGAAGCGACTCCTGCTTCCGCAATCGGGCAGCCAGCATCGCGCGCCCCCGATGCAGGCGCGACCGAACCGTCCCGACGGCACATTTCAGAACCCCCGCCGCGTCGGCGTAGCTCATCTCGCGCAAGTCGCACAAGACGATCGCCTCCCGATACTTGATCGGCAATCCCGCGATCAGCCGCCGCACGGCTGCCACCTCCTGCTGCCGGGCAAGCGCCGGAACCGGATCGCTGTCGACGGTCTGCGCCGGCATCCGTTCGTCGTTGAGCGATAGGTCTCGCCGCTGCCGCTCGATCGCGCGCCTGACGTGATTCCGGCTGATTCCGAGAAGCCACGCCACGACGCTCGATCGGCCGGGTTCATACCACGGCGCCTCATGAATGACTGCCACGAAGACATCCTGGACGACATCTTCCGCCGCGGCATGCGATCCGCTCATGTGGAGCGCGAAGCGGTAGACATCAGGCCGGCGGCGCCGGTACAAGGTCGCGAACGCCTCTCGGTTTCCACGTGCGATTCCCACAAGAAGCGCCTCGTCCGAAGGGTGGTCGCGCTCAGGCATCAGCCCTTTCGCGCCGCCCAGCTCAAACGTGTCGGGCAGCGGCGCTGATGTTACATATTCAGTTTGGCGCAGGAAAAAGTTCCATAACGGTTCGACGGGCTCAGCGCTGCCTCGTTGGCGGTCGCTCGTGGTCGTCGTGCTGTATCACGATGCTGTCGGAACCCGCAATCGGCAGCCCTGCCCGCGTCCGGCCGGTGAGCAGCAACCGTTTGGCCTCGTTCGTCACACGCATGGAGGCGGTATCGAAGTGCAGCTGGACGTCGGCGTAGCCGTCACCGTTGAAATCGCCCGCACGCGACTCGGTAGGCGCCGCGCCGGCCAGACGAACGGTTCCTGGATCGGTCTGATCCGACCATGCTCGCGAAAACCCGAAGACATGCGCCACCATGTGGCCATCGGGCAGGAACAGATAGTTCGGCGTGTAGCCGGGTCGCAGATCGACGGCGACCGGGATATGAAGGTCGACGATCCAGCCCCGTCCGGTCCGTTTGGAATCTTCCGCCCCGAGGGCGACCTCCAACCGCGAGTCGCCATTGAAGTCGCCGATGGAAAAACGCTCCATCCCGCCTACGGCGGGCAAGGTTACAAGCGGAACGGCCTCCGAGACACGCTCCCAGTTGCGCCGCCCAAACGCGGCGTGGAGGCGCCGCCCGCGCGGCTCGGAGATCACGAGGTCGCCGACACCGTCGAGGTCGACATCCTTGGCGACGATTCCGCTGCCGAACTCCGAGCCGGGCGTTCCGGCTCGCAATGTGACGTCTGGCCGTGAGGCCGAGAGCGTCCCGTTCCGCCTGGCGCCGCCGAACCAGATCGCGACCTCGCCTGGCACGGCCGGCCCTTCGAGCGCCACCGGTCGGCCGATGACGAGATCGTCGATTCGATCACCGTCCAGATCCATAAGCAGAGGCGTGCGCCGCAAGCGGCGATCGCCGCCCTCTATCCGGACGTCGAACTCGTTGGCGCTGTCGATCACCCGCGGCCAGTCGGGTCGCCCGAAAAACAGGTGGATGCGCCCGCGCCCGCCGTGAAGGTTCCAGAGCGTTGCCTCCGAAGCGCCTGTCGCCAGGTCCGTTCGACCGTCGCCGTTGAAATCGCCCGCTGAACAATCCATCAGTCCTTCGCCGGAACGCGCGCCAAGGATGGTGATGTCTGCCGTGGACGGGACGTCGATCGTTTTGCTCCATTGTCTGCGGCCGAAGAGGACGAAGAGCGCGCCCGCCGAACGACGACCCCAGGGCGAGTACTCGGGGGCCGTCAGCCCCACATCCTCGAGACCGTCGCCGTTGACATCGAATGGGCCCAAGCCGACGCAGGTTCCCATTCGCACATCGCCCGCCACGCCAAACCCAAAGATGATGTCGGCGTCCCGCGGCAGCGCCAGGGCCCGCGGCCAGCTCCGGCGGCCGAGGAGCACGTAGGCCGGCGCCGTGCTGGTGAGGCTGTCGGGTTCCAGTGCCGACGCACTGATGATCAAATCGGCGAGGCCGTCGCCGTCGATGTCGCGCGAGACCGTCGGGCCGAGCAGCGCGTTCACCGTCGTCGTGATGACGATGTCGGCCTCCTGCCGTAAAAGGAGCGGCGAGCTGCGGCGCGAGGCAACACCCCGAAGCAACACGTACACCTCGCGCGCATCGACGCTGGCAAAGACGGCATCGTCATTCCCGTCGCCGTTCAAATCTCCGGCCCCCCCAACGTAGAGGTAGCTGTGCGGTGGCGCGTCCTCAACCACAACGATGGAGAGCCGCTCCAGCCCGCCGGTCGTGGACTCGCGCGGCGATGACCATCGCCTGGCCATTACCACGCCGGTAACGGCCATCAGGAGAACAAGCGTGCCTGACCCGACGACGAGCATGGCCGCCTGCGACCTCCGAGGGCGCCACGGGAAGGACGTGAACCACTCCAGCGCGCTGCCCGTCCATGTTTGAGGCGCCAGCCGCGAACGGCGCGACCGCCACCAGGCATCGATTTCTTCCCCATGGGCGTAAACCGTGCCGGCCTTGTCGTGGCGGTGCCGGTGAACAGGCAGCCCTTCGTCTTTTTCCCATCGCTGAACGGTGCGGACGCTTCGCTTCAGATGAGCGGCGATTTCCTTCCACGAGTCGAGGCGTCGGCCGGCCGACCGGTTTTCGGCATCCGGAGTCGGTGGTGAGGCGGGAATCATGTTTCGTTCCGGCTGAAGAGCCTCCCGTCGATGCGAGCCTAGTTTCGCCAATGCCCGCCCTGAGCGTCAACAACCAGTCTCAGGGCCTGCATGTCTCCCACCTCCCCCCGTGCGGCGCGCCATTGTGCGTCACCAGTCTTCGTGTCGCGGAATGTCGCTTGCGCGAATTCCAACGCCGGTGAGGATGCTCGGGGTAGCGCCCCCATGACGTGGGAGCGCGACCACGGACAAGGAGGGACACACGATGCTGGTCTCCAGAGTACTGATTGCGGCGATGACGCTGCTCGCTGCGGGCGAGGTGGGGGCGCAGCAATGCGTCATTCCGCCCCCCGGTTTGGTGGCCTGGTGGCCTGCGGACGGAAATGTCACGGATATCGTCGGCGGAAATTCGCCAACGCAGACCTTGGGACAACCTTACTTCGTATCCGCGAGGGTCGGTCAGGGATTCAAATTCGACGGGGAGGCTGGGTTCATTGTGCCGGACAGCCCATCCCTGAACTTCACCGCGAACGCGTCGTTCACGCTCGACGCCTGGGTCCGCATCGACGGGGAAGGCAAAGAGTCCTTCCACCACGATGCCTTCCTGGACAAGCGGGCGACTGTGGCAACGCCGGGTGGTCAGCGGGGTTACTCATTGACAGTCATACACGCAACCCATCGAGACAACCCGTCGGCGGGGCCGGTCGTCGTCTTTGGGATCTCGGAAGACAACAACGTGGCGTCGGTGTCAGTCCGGTCGGCACCGATTACGGACAACAATTTCCATTTCGTCGCCGGCGTGGTGGACCGGGCGAGCCAGACCATCGCGCTCTACGTCGATGGCGTGCTTCAGCAGCGGGACACCATAGCGAATATCGGTGATCTCTCGAAC
>JACQTH010000493.1 GCA_016210935.1 Acidobacteriota bacterium
ATCGAGTTGATCCTGAACGCCGTCAACATCAACCTCGTCGCGTTCTCGTACCAGCTGCAGAACGTGCTGGGCCAGGTGTTCGCCGTGTTCGTCATCGCCGTCGCCGCGGCCGAGGCGGCCGTCGGCCTGGGGATCATCCTCGCGTTCTATCGCAACAAGGAGACGGTGAATATCGATGAGATGAATCTCATGAGGTTCTGACTGTTCTACATTTGAAAATCTGGTGATTGATGATTTGGTGATTGATTGACCGATTCCTCAATCTCTCAATCAGTCATCAAATCCTCGATCACCAAATCAACAATGGATTGATGGATTTAATCTGGCTCATTCCGCTCCTCCCCGGCCTGGGCGCTCTGCTGAACGGCGTCGTCGGCGTTCGCTACTTCAACAAGTCGATGAGCGCGCTCGTGGCGTGCGCGTCGATGGCGGCGGCGCTCCTCCTGTCGCTGGCGGCGTTCGTCGATCTGCTCGGCCTCTCACCCGACGCGCGCGAGCACACCGTGACGCTGGCCGCGTGGCTGCCGCCGATGGGCCTGGCCACCGAGCACGGCATCGGTACCTTCGAAGCGCCCTGGGCGTTTCGGCTCGATCCGCTGTCCGGGTTGATGATCCTCGTCGTCACCGGCATCGGCTTCCTGATTCACGTCTATTCCACGGCGTACATGCGCGACGAGCCGCGCGGGGGCTACGCGCGGTACTTCTCCTACCTGAACCTGTTCTGCTTCTTCATGCTGATGCTCGTCCTGGGAAGCAACTTCCTGGTGATGTTCGTCGGCTGGGAGGGCGTCGGTCTCTGCTCGTACCTGCTGATCGGCTACTGGTATGAGAAAAAGAGCGCGTCGGACGCGGGCAAGAAGGCGTTCATCGTCAACCGGATTGGCGACCTGGGCTTCATCCTCGGCATCTTCCTGGTTTACTTCACGTTCGGGACGCTCGACTTCAGAGCGGTGGCGAACGCGGCCGCTGCGATGCCGGTCGAAACCGCGGCCTTCGGGGTGCTCTCGACGATCTGTCTCCTGCTGTTCATCGGCGCGACGGGAAAGAGCGCCCAGATCCCGCTGCATGTCTGGCTGCCGGACGCGATGGAGGGCCCGACGCCGGTGTCCGCGCTGATCCACGCGGCGACGATGGTGACGGCCGGCGTGTACATGGTCGGGCGCAACGCCGTGCTCTTCAGTCACGCGCCGATGATGATGGAGGTCGTGGCCATCGTCGGGGTCCTGACGGCGCTCATGGCCGCGTCGATCGGGCTCGTGCAGTACGACATCAAGCGCGTCCTCGCGTACTCGACGGTCTCGCAGCTCGGGTACATGTTCCTCGCGATGGGTGTCGGCGCATTTGCGGCCGGCGCGTTCCATCTGATGACCCACGCCTTCTTCAAGGCGCTGCTCTTCCTCTGCAGCGGCGCGGTCATCCACGCGGTGGCCGGCGAGCAGGACATGCGGCGCATGGGCGGGCTGAAACCGTATATGCCGGTCACGTTCCGGACAATGATGGTCGGCACGCTGGCGATTGCCGGGATCCCGCCGCTCGCGGGGTTCTTCAGCAAGGACGAAATCCTCCTCGCCACGTTCCTGTCGAACAAGGTGATCTGGACGCTGGCGGCCATGACCGCGCTCATGACCGCCTTCTATATGTTCCGGCTGATGTCGCTCACGTTCTTTGGCACGTACCGCGGACCAGCGTGGACCGCCCATCATGCCGTGCCGGCGCACGCCGGCCCGCCGGTCGCCGGCGTCGCCGATGTCGCGCATGGCCCCGCCCATGGCGAGTGGCACGGGCCCCACGAGGCGCCGAAGGCGATGACGGTGCCGCTGATGGTGCTGGCCGTGGGTGCGGTGGTCGCGGGGTTCGTCGGGGTGCCGGCCGTGCTCGGCGGCGGGAACGCGATCGAGCATTTCCTGGAGCCGAGCTTTACGTCGTCGGCCGGAGCCGGGCATGCCGAGACCGACGAAGCCCGACTAAAGTCGGGCACTACGACTCAGGCAGAAGGACAGGGAGCGTCTGGCGAAGCCGTTCACATGTCCACCGCCGGGGAACTCGCGTTGATGGCGTTGTCCGTCGCGATCGCGCTGGCCGGCATCATGACGGCGTGGCGGGTCTACGTCAGACGACCGGAGATTTCGGAAGCGCTCGCCCAACGGTTTGCCGGGCCGCACCGCGTGTTGAGCAACAAGTACTACGTCGACGAGCTGTACGACGCGACCGCGGTCAGCGGCACGCTGGCGAGCTCGCGCGGCCTGTGGAAGTTCGACAGCGGCGTCGTCGACGGCGCCGTCAACGGATCCGGCTGGTTCACGGTCATCAGTTCCTGGATTTCCCACGTCATCGACAAGTACGTCGTCGACGGACTGGTGAACCTCGTGGGATCGGTCATGGAAGACTCGAGTTTCGCGTTCCGCCGGCTGCAGACCGGACTGGTTCAGAACTACGCGCTGCTGATGCTGCTCGGCGTCTTCGCGTTTGTGAGTCTCTATCTGTTCTGGCGTTAGTGGGCTGCGCC
This sequence comes from Acidobacteriota bacterium, assembly GCA_016210935.1. Taxonomy (GTDB): domain Bacteria; phylum Acidobacteriota; class Vicinamibacteria; order Vicinamibacterales; family JACQTH01; genus JACQTH01. The sequence continues at coordinate 2,507 of JACQTH010000493.1, forward strand.
CGCATGCCCGTCAGGTTCGGGCGCGGCAAGGCCAAAGGCCGTCGCGCGAAGCGCGTTGGCGAGCGGGGGTGGGGCCCCGCGAGCATCAAATATGACTCACCTGCTTTCCTGGATCCTGTTTACGCCGCTGGCCGGGGCGGTGCTGCTGCTGTTCGTCAACAAGCGGAACGAGAACGCCATCCGCTGGATCGCGAACGTCTTCGGGGTCGCCGGCTTCGTGGTCTCGGTGCCGCTGTGGTTCTGGTACGACCCGAAGAACCCGGACTACCAGTTCGTCGAGCGCCTCCCGTGGATCCCGTCGCTCGGCGCCGAGTACTTCCTCGGCGTGGACGGCTTCAGCGCGCTGCTGATTCTGCTGACGACCTTGATGGGCGTGATTGCGATCCTCTCCTCGTGGACCGCGATCACGGAACGCGTCAAGGAGTACTACATCTTCCTGCTGGTCCTTCAGACCGGCATGATCGGCGCCTTCGTGTCGCTCGACTTCCTGCTGTTCTTCCTCTTCTGGGAAGTGATGCTCGTGCCGATGTATTTCCTCATCGGCATCTGGGGCAGCGACCGGCGCCTGTATTCGGCCATCAAGTTCTTCCTGTACACGTTGGTGGGCAGCGTGGTGATGCTGCTGGGCATCCTGGCGGTGTATTTCCACTACCACGCCGTCACGGGTCAGTACTCCTTCGACGTCACGCGCTATCAGCAGCTCAACATCCCCTTCAACCTCCAATGGTGGGTGTTCCTGGCGTTCTTCCTCGGGTTTGCCATCAAGGTCCCGATGTTCCCGTTTCACACCTGGCTGCCCGACGCGCACACGGATGCGCCGACAGCGGGGTCGGTGATTCTGGCGGCCATTCTCCTGAAGATGGGGACGTACGGGTTCATCCGATTCAGTCTGCCCATCCTCCCCGAGGCCAGCCGCCACTTCGTCCCATTCATGGCCGCGTTGTCGATCATTGCGATCGTGTACGGCGCGCTGGTCGCGATGGCCCAGCGTGACTGGAAACGGCTCGTGGCGTATTCGAGCGTCAGCCACATGGGCATGGTCACGCTCGGGATGTTCGCGTTGAACCCGGTCGGCATCACCGGCAGCATCGTCCAGCAGTTGAATCACGGGATCTCGACGGGCGCGCTGTTCTTGATCGTCGGCATCGTCTACGAGCGCCGCCACACGAGGCAGATCTCCGAATATGGCGGGTTGTCGAAGGTGATGCCGGTTTACGCCGCGGTCTTCCTGGTGATGACCATGTCGTCGATCGGTCTGCCGACCCTGAACGGGTTCATCGGCGAGTTCCTGATCCTGCAGGGCGTCTTCGTCAAGAGCTTCCTCTGGGCGGCCGTGGCCGGAACGGGAATCGTCCTGGGCGCGGCGTACATGTTGTGGTTGTATCAGCGCACGATGTTCGGGAAGGTCGAAAACCCGAAGAACGAGCGACTGGCCGACCTTTCGCTGCGCGAGTTCGCGACGTTCGCGCCGCTCATCATCCTGGCGGTGTGGATTGGATTGTATCCGTCGCCGTTTCTCGTGCGCCTGGACACGTCGGTGACCCGGGTGCTCGCGCGTGTAGGCCCCGAGTACGTCCAGCCGCGGGCCAACGCGCAGGGCGCCCCGACCCTTCGACCAGCTCAGGGTCGCCCCGAGCTGAGCCGAGGGGCGAGCGCGGTCGAGGGACGGGGCAACGCTGCCCGTCCCGCCGCGGCGGGGCAGGCGAACCCTGCCGACTGCGTCCAGAATGTCGCGGCGACAAAATTCACGATCGCGCCGTGTGAACAGGCGCCGCTACCGGCGGGAACGACGTCGACTCCAGCGACGGGTTCATCCGGTCAGTCCGGCTCCTCCAGTCCCGGGCGAGGAGCGGCGCGGGGCGTAGGGGTCCCCGCACGCGACGAGCTTGGCGGGGTGCGGCCGTGCGGGGGAGCCGGCTCGAATCCGGAGGAGCCGCGCGGATGCGCGGGGTCCCCGCCAATCAAGAAAGGCTCCAACTAGATGCCCGCCGGCTATTCGTCCGCCGATCTTTACTACCTTCTGCCCGAGCTCGTCCTGACAACGGTGGCGCTCGTGGTCTTGGTGGCGAACGTGCTGCTGCCACGTAAACGCCAGCACGTGCTGACCTGGCTGACGCTCGCCGGCATCCTCGCGACCGCCGTCGCGCTCATTCCGACGAGCGGCGTCCACACGACTATCGCGAAGGGCCTGATGGCCGTCGACGGCTTCGGGCTCTTCTTCAAGGTGCTCTTCCTGTTGTCGGCGGCCCTCACGGTGCTGATGTCGGATCGGTATCTCGACACCGAGGGCACCAAGCTGGGCGAGTACTACTTCCTCGTGCTGTGTGCGCTCCTCGGCATGATGTTCATGGCCACCGGCACCGATCTGCTGACGCTCTTCATCGGCCTCGAGACGATGGCGGTGTCGTTCTACGTGCTGGCGGGATACCTCAAGCCGAGCCGGCGGTCGAACGAAGCGGCCGTGAAGTATTTCCTCCTGGGCGCGTTCTCGCTCGGCATCCTCCTGTACGGCATGTCGCTGATGTACGGGCTGTCGGGCAGCACGAACCTGCGGGTGATTGCGACCGTCCTGAGCGGTCAGGAAAGCAACCTGCTGGTCGTCCTGGCGGTCATCCTCGTGGTCGCCGGGATGGGATTCAAGATCGCCGCGGTGCCGTTTCACATGTGGGCGCCCGATGTGTACGAGGGCGCCCCGACGCCGATCACGGCCTTCCTGTCGGTGGGCTCCAAGGCGGCCTCGTTCGCCATGCTGCTGCGGATCTTCCTGGAGGGTCTGCCCGCGATGAGCGCCGACTGGCGGCTGTTGTTCTACGTCATGTCGGTCCTGACGATGACCGTTGGGAACGTCGCGGCGCTGACGCAGAGCAATCTGAAGCGGATGCTCGCGTACTCATCGATCGCGCACGCCGGGTACGTCCTGATCGGCGTCGTGGCCGGTACCGAGCGCGGCATCAC
>JACQTH010000482.1 GCA_016210935.1 Acidobacteriota bacterium
AGTGTTCCGGCGTGGCGAGCGCGGCGTGGCGTGAATGTGACCCACTACCAGCGGAGGACGCGATGAGGCGATGGGTGTTCGGGTCCCTTCTGTTCTTGATGATCGTGGGCGTCGGCCACGCCCAACGTCCAACGTCGACTGCTACGCTTTCGCGCGAGACCCTCCACGCGGCCGGGCTCACCCAACCGGTCGAGATCATCCGCGACCGCTGGGGCGTCAACCACCTCTACGCGAAGAATCAGGCCGATCTGTTTTTCGCGCAAGGCTACGCCGCGGCCAGGGACCGTCTGTTCCAGCTTGAGATGTGGCGGCGCCGGGCGACCGGCACGACCGCGGAGATCTTGGGCCGTCGCGAGCTTCAGCGCGACATCGGCGCGCGCCTTCACATGTTCCGCGGGAATCTCACGGACGAGCTCCGCCACTATCATCCTGATGGGGAAGCGATCGTCGGCGCGTTCGTCAACGGCATCAACGCCTATGTCGCGGAGACCGAACGGAACCCAGCCCTGCTCCCGATGGAGTTCAGGATGCTGGCGATCAAACCCGGGCGCTGGACGCCACAGGTCGTCATCTCTCGTCATCAAGCGCTTGTCGGAAATCTGCAGCGCGAAATCAGCACCGCGCAGGCAATCCGCGCGATTGGCGTCGAGAAGGTGCGCGACCTCTCCTATTTCCAGGGCGGCGAGTCCACACTCGACCCCGACCTCTCGCTCAATCTTGCGCTCATCGACAACCGCATCATCGAGCTCTATGGTGCGTTTCGCGGCGGCCTCGAGTTGACGCGCGACGATGTGGCGGCGGAGTATCGAGCTCCGCTGACCCGCGATCTGGATGTGGACGAGGCCGCGCCACTCAACCCACTCGACATCGGCAGCAACAACTGGGTCGTCAGCGGGGCCCGCACGCAGAGCGGGTTTCCGATGATGATGAACGATCCGCATCGCGCGCAGGAGGCGCCGTCGCTCAGGTACTGGGTGCATCTCGTGGCGCCCGGCTGGAACGTGATTGGCGCCGGCGAGCCGGTGCTGCCCGGCGTGTCGATCGGGCACAACGAGCATGGGGCGTGGGGGTTGACGGTGTTTGGCACCGACACCGAGGACCTCTACGTCTATGAGACCAACCCGGCGAACCCGAACCAATACAGGTACCGCGGGGCATGGGAGGAAATGCGGATCATCAGTGATTCGATCCCAGTCAGGGGTGAGGCGCCGGCGAAGGTCGAACTGAAGTACACGAGACACGGGCCGGTGCTGCGGGAGGACCGGGCGAATCATGTCGCGTACGCGTTGCGGGCCGCCTGGCTGGAAGTCGGGAGCGCGCCGTATCTGGCCAGCCTGCGCATGAACCAGGCGCGGAACTGGGAGGAATTCCGCGACGCGTGCAGCTACAGCCGCATCCCCGCCGAGAACATGGTCTGGGCGGATCGTGACGGCACCATCGGTCACCAGGCCGTCGCCATTTCACCCATTCGCCGGAACTGGAGCGGGCTCGTGCCGGTCCCCGGCGATGGACGGTACGAGTGGGATGGCTTTCTGCCGATCAAGGCGCTCCCACATACGGTGAATCCATCACGCGGATTTCTGGTGACCGCGAACCACTACACGGTGCCGCCTGGCTACCAGCACCTGAACGCGGTGCCGTACACGTGGGCGGATCCCTTCCGCGCGGCGCGCATCTCCGAAAAGCTGGGATCCGGGACGACTTTCACGGTCGCCGAAATGGTGCGGCTCCAGAACGATGATCTGTCGCTGCCCGCGCGCGCGCTCGTGCCGCTGCTGCGCGATCTGCCGATCGCCGATCTGGCGGTGCGCAAGGCGCGCGATACACTGATCGCCTGGGACTTTGTCCTCGATCGCGACTCGGCGGCGGCCGGCATCTATGAGATGTGGCAGCGACGCGTGGTCGCCCAGGTGCGTGAGGCGTTCGTCCCGCGCGAGGCGCGGGCGTTTTTTTTGACGCTGTCGATGAAGAAAATAATCGATTGGCTGCAGGCGCCGGACGGGCGATTCGGCGGCACGTCCCCGACCGACGGCCGAAACGATCTGCTCGTTCGCAGCCTGACCGAGGCGGTAGGCGAGCTGACGAAGCGCTTTGGACCAGATCAAAACACCTGGCAGTACGGCCGCTATCACTACGCCCTCATCGAGCACTGGCTGGGTGCGGTCGTTCGTGACGACCTGCGGGCGAAGCTGAACGTCGGCCCTTTTCCGCGCGGGGGCGATGCGTACACGGTGACCGCGACCGGTGGCGGAGACAATCAGCGGTCCGGCGGGTCGTTCAAGATCATCACCGATCTCGAGGACTGGGACACCGCCGTCGGACAGAACAATCCGGGCCAGTCCGGTGACCCAGACGACCCGCACTATCGCGACTTGTTCGAGCTGTGGGCGCGCGGGAAATATTTTCCCGTGTTCTATTCAAGGCCTCGAATCGAATCCGTCGCTGAACGGATCACAATCCTCTCTCCTGTGACGCCATCCTCGGTGAGCCAACGATAAACACGAAGACCACGGAGAGCACGGAGGTCGAAACATCATGATCGACGATCTCCGTGGTCGCCGTGTTCTCGGTGATCCCCGTGTTTCCCCGGGCAGACCGCTACGACGCGGGTGTCGGCGGATGCTCGTGCGTCACCGCGCACTGCTCGACCCCGTACCCCATCACCGCCGTCACTTCGAGCACGAGCCCGCCGTACGTCACGACATCCCCGACGCGTGGGGGGCGACCCAGCAGCGTCAGGACCAGCCCACTCACGCTATCGACCTCTTCGTGCTCCAAGTCGATGCCGAACTCCTGCCCGAGCTCGTCGAGCCGCAGGGTACCGGCCGCGCGCAGGCGGCCGTCGATGCCCATGTAGACCGCACGCTGGACCGGCGGGCCTTCCTCGATTGTCCCGACGACTTCCTCGAAGATGTCCTCGAGCGTGACGACCCCGGCCGTCCCGCCGTGCTCGTCGATGACGAGGGCCATCTGGGTCCGTTCGCGGCGCATCAGCGCGAGGAGCTCGTCGATCGGCAGCGTGTCCGGGGCGACCGGGAGCGGGCGGGTGTCCGCGGCCGTGATTGGCCGTCCGGTGAGCAGATGCCGGAGAACATCCTTGATGTGGATCATCCCGATGACGTGATCGAGATCGTCGTCGTAAACGGGGTAGCGCGTGCTCTGCACCGATCGCAGGATCAGCCGGAGGGTATCCGGCGAGGCGCCCAGCGGAATGCCGGTGATCCGAACCCGCGGCACCATGACTTCGCTGGTCGTCAGCTCGCCGAATTCGAAGAGCTCGCGCAGCACCCGGCCGGATTCCGCGACCAGGGCGCCCGCCTGTTCGGATTCCTCGATGACGAGCTGGAGTTCCTCCGAGGTCAGATAGTGCTCGGGCGTCGTCGTCTGGCGGTTCACGCCAATCAACCGCAAGACGCCGGTGCCAATCGCGTTCAGCCCCCACACGAGCGGGTAGAACAGCGCCTCCGTGGCGAGCATCGGCGGCGTCAGCCACAGAATGGCGCCTTCGGCGTTCTGCAGCGCCATCGACTTCGGCGCCATTTCCCCAATCACGATGTGGAGATAGGTCAGGGCCGCGACCGCCAAGCTGCTGGCGATCGTGTGCGCGGTCAGCCAGCGCAGCTCGCCGAGCGGCTCGAGTGCGTGGGCGATCCATCCCGCGACGACGTGCTCGCCATACATCCCAAGACCGAGGCTCGCGAGCGTGATGCCGATCTGGGCCGTGGCGATGAACCGATCCTGCCGGCGGGGATTGCGGATGATGCGAGCGACGAGCCGCGCAATCCGTTCCCCCCGCGCCGCCCGGCGATCGATCGCCATCTTCGGCGCGCCGACGACCGCGAATTCCGCGGCCACGAACACGCCGTTGGCCACGACCAGCGCCAGGACGATGACAACGGGAACGACCAGAGGGATCATCCGGCGGCTCCCCTCGCCGGCGCCGGCTTGAGCTCGTCGGCCACTTCGCCCAGCAGCTCCGCCAGCACGTCCTCGAGCGTCACGAGGCCCGCCATCACGCCGTGTTCGTCGACGACGATCGCGTGATGCGCGCGCCGCTCACGAAACAGTTTCAACAGACGATCTGCGGGCAATGTCTCATGCACCGTCAAGGCCGGTCTCATGATCTGCTGCAGCGTCGCCGACGGGTCGGGATGAAGCTGCGCGAGCAGGATGTCTTGCGTATGCAGAATCCCGACGATATGGTCGAGCGTGCCGCGATAGACCGG
>JACQTH010000517.1 GCA_016210935.1 Acidobacteriota bacterium
TGCTCGATCACCTGGACCCACCAGAAGCTCAACGCCAGCACGGCAAAGATCGCGGTGATGGCGTACTGGATGACGACCAGCCGGATGACCAAGCGACGGCGATCTTCCACGAATGCCATGAGTTCCTATCGGTGGCATTTCAAAAATCTGGTGATCGAGGACTTGGTAATTGATTGTCAGATCGTAAGATTGCCAATTGACAATTAATTGGCAATTGATCAATTCGACAATCAATTACCAAATCTCAAATCACCAAATCTTCAAATGCCACCACCCCTTCAGATTCTGGGCCTCACCCTCAGTCTCCCACGCCCCATCGCCCGGCGGCGCTCAATCGCGCCCGGCACAAACTCAACCAGCTCGAACAGCAGGACGCCGAGCACCGCGCCGATGCCCGCCTCGGCCGCCATCCGGAAAAAGACGAGGTTGAGTGACCGCAGGCCGAGCAGCGCATACATCGCGGCCAGTACCAATGAGTGTGCCAATCCCGCCAGGAAAAATACGACGCCCCGGGACGCCGCCTGCCCGACAATGAACTGCGTGCCGGCGACACCGGTCACGAACCCGACGACCGTATTCGCCAGGCCCCCGATCCCGAGGATCCCGCCCGACAGCGCGTCCTGGGCCAAGCCGCCAATCGACCCCGCCACGATCCCCACAGTCGGCCCGCCGGCAAGCGCCACGTAGACGATCGCGATCAGCACCAGATCGATCGCGATCGTGTCGCGGACGAGGAACCGCGTGAGCGTCGTCTGCAGCACCAGCGCCACGCCGATCGCCAGAAGGACGCCGGCGGCTCTCACCCCTTTCCGCCTTCAGGAGTCGCGACATCGGGCGCCACGACCACGAGGACCTCCTCGAGCGCCGAGAAATCGACCGCCGGCCGAACCAGGATTTCCTTGTACGTCGTGCCCGCCTTGACGATGCGCGCCACCGACCCGATGACGAACCCCTTCGGGTAGATGCCGTCGATGCCCGAGGATACGACGATATCCCCTTCCTTCAGATCTGCGGTTTCCGCCACGTACTCGAACCGCAGCTCGCTGCCCCCGGTGCCCACCAGCACCCCCTGCATGCGCGAGCGCTCGACCAGACCGCCGATGGCCGCATTGCGATCGACGAGCAGCTGCACCGCCGCGGCATGCGCGCTCGGCGTGACGATGCGACCGACGACACCCGAGCCCGAGATGACGGCCATGTCGTTCCGCAACCCGTGGTCGCTGCCCTTGTCGATCATGACGCCGCGGAATTCCGGCTTCGGGCTGCCGGCGATCACCTCTGCGCCGACCATCGGGAGTCGAGACGACTCGCGCAGCTTCAGCAGCGACCGCAGCTCCTCGCTCCGTTGTGCGATCGCGCGTTCCCGCTGATACCGGACCTGCAGATCGGAAAGCTCGCGCTTGAGCACCTCGTTCTCGGCCTGCACCCCGCGCAGATCGACATACCCGGTCCACACGCCGCGGATCGCGCCGAATACGAGCGCCGCGGCGCGCTCCACCTCCGCGAGCGCTCCGAACGTCACCGCTGACAGGATCGGCACGCCGGTCCGGGTATTCACCTGGGCGGAGATGAGGATCAGATGGCCGACGACCGCCAGCAGGAACAACGAGCCGGTCCGCCGTCTGACTTGGGGGATGAACATGAGGAGCTAGGAGCTAGCTTCTAGCTCCTTCAGTCAATGGAAATCTTCCTCAACAGATTGAAATCCGACAGCATCTTCCCCGCGCCCAGCACCACGGACGAGAGGGGATCCTCCGCCATCGCGAGCGGGAGACCCGTCTCCTCGCGGAGCCGCTTGTCGAGGTTTTTCAGCAGCGATCCGCCGCCGGTCAAGACGATCCCGCGATCGACGATGTCGGCGGCAAGCTCGGGAGGCGTTCGCTCGAGCGCCACGCGCACCGCATCCACGATGACGTTCACGGTCTCGGCCAGCGCTTCGCGAATCTCTTCGTCCGAGATGGTGATCGTCTTCGGCACCCCTTCAATCAGGTGCCGGCCTTTGATCTCCATCGTCAGCCGTTCGTCGAGCGCATACGCGGAGCCGATCTCGATCTTGATCTGTTCGGCCGTGCGCTCGCCGATCAGCAGGTTGTACGTCTTCTTGATGTACTGGATGATCGCCTCGTCCATCTCGTTGCCGGCGACGCGCACCGCCGTGCTGTACACGATGCCGGCCAGCGAGATGACGGCGATGTCCGTCGTGCCGCCGCCGATGTCGACGATCATGTTGCCGGACGGCTCGGTGATCGGCATCCCGGCGCCAATCGCCGCCGCCATCGCTTCCTCGACGAGATGCACCTCGCTCGCCTTCGCGCGATAGGCGCTGTCTTTCACGGCCCGTTTCTCCACCTGCGTGATCTCCGACGGCACGCCGATGACGATGCGCGGCCGCACCCA
>JACQTH010000518.1 GCA_016210935.1 Acidobacteriota bacterium
GCCGATTCCCTTCCGAATGAGGCAAGTTTCGGCTTTAGAAGCTGTCTTAGCGGCCGCTCCGCGGCCGCCTAGTAACGAAGGTTCGCCGTACACCGCGGGCCCGTCACTCGGCGGTTTGAGGCGAAGCTTCGTTACAGTGCCCAGTGTGTTTCGGCCTGCGCCGCGTACGTCTCTCCGCACTTCAGGCACCTTAGGCACCCCTGTGAGGGCGAACCGATTTGAAATAGTCGCAGGTTTCGCAGTTGCGAACGTCGAAGTGATAGCCGACGACGGGATACCACATCGGATGCGCGCAGTACACGAGCTGGCCGTCTTCAATCGTGTGAAGGCCGATCTCGGAGGGAAATTGCAAGGTGCGGCGGCTGTACCAGCAGACTCGATGACGGGCTTCAGCACTGATTCCCGTCGTGTGGCTCACAACGAGTATGATAGCCGGAAACCGGGATTCGGGGTTGGGGATTCGGGATTCGACGAGTCACTTGTCGCGACGGGGCACACACGAATCCCAAATCCCAAATCCCGAATCCCGATAGCGATCAGGAGCCATCATGGACCCATGCGCACCGACGCAGCTTCAGCCGGAAACGAACACCAGCGGACGAAAGGTTTTCTGCGTGAAGTTTCAGAAGGAGCTTCCTGGACTGGACGAACCGCCGTGGCCGGGCGAGCTGGGCCAGCGCATCTACGAGAACGTGTCGAAGGACGCCTGGAAGCTGTGGGAAGAGCGGATGAAGATGATCCTTAACGAATACCGTCTGCTGCCGTGGCAGAAGGAAGCTCATGACCTCATCGCCAAATACATGGAGGACTTCTTCTTCGGCGAAAGCGCCGCGCTACCTCCGGGATACGTACCGCCACAACAGAAAAAGTGACATTTGGTGAGTTGGTGAATTGGTGATTTGGTGACCGAAACGCTTTCGTGCACCAATCACCGATCCCCACATCACCAAATCACACATTCTGGTCGTCAAGCACGGCTAGTCACCGTCAGTTCTCGGTCCATTACAACCCTGAGTTTTTCGTGCGCGGCGCGCAGCGCCTGCTCGACCGCGTCGGGTCTCGCTGCCCGAGCGAAGATAAACCCGAGATAGGTGGACCCCTCGGGCAGCGGGACGATCGACTGATCGGCTTTCGCCGTGATCTTGATGTCCACGACGTGCGGTCGCGCGCGCGCTTCCTCCACGCCTTCAACCCGGCGGAAGATGCCTGCCGTCGCGATCGGGATCATCATGACGCCGGAGGCCAGGCTCTCGCGGCGGTAGCGCAGGACAGATTCACCGGTCGCATGACGCAGCAGCAGCTCCTCGAGCGAAATCGGCGATGCCTCTTCGCGGCTTCGGGCTGGAGGGCCCGCCTGAAGACGGGCACTACGAGTACCCGATTCGTAGTGCCCGGCTTTAGCCGGGCTTTCGTGGCTTCCGCTTTCTTTGTAGCTTCCGCCTTTTGCCGTTCGCTGAGACCGCGATTGAGTTCGGTCGACTGCGCGGATGCGCGGCGGAAGAAACCTCAAACTCTCCGCGCACAACCCTCCGATCGGGCGTGAGGCAATCTCCAGCACCACCACCGCATCATTATTAATACGGCACTCCGCATGGAGGGGGCCGTGCCACAACCCCATGGCGCGCGCCGCGCACCCAACCGCCTCGACAACCGCTTGTTGTCGGGCCGCCGGGAGCCGCGACGGCGTCACGTAGATCGTTTCCTCGAAAAACGGCCCCTCGAGCGGGTCGGGTTTGTCGAAGAGGGCCAGCGGCACGACTGCGCCACGCTCCATCAGCGCCTCCACCGCAACCTCGACGCCTGGCACGTAGCCCTCGATAAGCATGGTGTCGTGGTCCGGAAGGCGCGTGGCGCGGATTTCGGTCGAGGACAGCAGCGCGCGGACGCGATCGAAGGCCCGGATGAATTCGGCGGGGTCGTTCGCGCGGATGACACCGCGGCTGGCCGAAAGCGCCAGGGGCTTGACGATGCAGGGGTAAGGAATGCCGGCGGCCAGATCGCGCGGAGAAGATTCAATCGGAACCGGACGGAACCAGGGCTGGGGCATTCCCGCCGCGCGCAGCGACCCGCGCGTCGCCAGCTTGTTGCGACTGACCGCTGCGGCGGCTGCCGGGTGCCAGGGAAGATTCAACGCCTCTGCGACGCGCGCGGCGATCACCGTCGGCTGATCGCCTACGGCCAGAATCCCCGCGATGCCATCCGTGGCCACGGCCGAGAGAATCGCCTGCGTCGAGCCTTCCTCGTCGTAGAAGCGAATCGGGATGGCCCGATCGACCCACGGGTCTTCGAGCCTGTGGCAGCGATCGGTCGCGAACACGATATCGACGCCGAGCCGTTTGGCGGCGTGCCCGAACGATCGAACCTGATAGCCCGTCGTCGTGGCGAGAAGGAGCACCCTCATACCAGAGCCACCTGCTCTGCGGTCGGCTCCGCTCAACAGTACCAGGGCTCCGTCAGGTATGGGATCGTGGCGCGGTGACGGAGCGGCGGCTCACCCATCCGACGCGGCCGATTCACGACATCACGTGTCAGGTCGCAAATCGCTTCGAACACCTCACGGCGGGATCCCGCCGGCCTCGCACCCACCAACCGCATGACGTGGTCCTGAAGCTCGTCGACGCGCGGATCCGGATGACTCCAGCGGTACGTGAGGGCCTCCTCGTCGAAGCTGCCGTTCAGCACGCGTTGGATATCCGAAAGCTCGAGAAGGCGCGACCCCGTCGTGACGAGGAGTCGAATGGCGAGCTGAATCGGCGCAACGTGATCGACGAGATCGAGCGCGTCGATGGTTTCCAGAAGCTCCGCATACGTGTCGGCCGTCGTCCAGGGCGTGAACGGCACGAATGTCGGCGAGAGCACGACGCCAGCCCCCCGGCAAAGGCGAACGACCTCCAGGAAATCGTCTCGCGTGTGCCCCTTCTCGAGGATCGACAGGACACGATCGTCGATGGATTCCACGGCGCTCGTCACGAACAGGCATCCGGTGTCGCGCAGATGCGGGAGCGCGTCACGATGACGCAGAAGATGCTCGATCTTGATGGTGACGTCGTAGGTGACATGGCGGAACACGCGGTGGAACCCGTCAATGACCCGACGGGCATGGCCGATGCCGTTGAAGAAATCCGGATCGCCGAACGTGATGTGCCGCGCGCCCTGCCGCACCTGCTGGCGGATGTCCGCCAGCACGACTTCGGCAGGCACGACGCGGAACCGACCCTGGTAGATCGGGACGATCGGGCAATGGCGGCACACGTGTTTGCAGCCACGGCTCGCTTCCGTGTAGCCCGTGACGAGCCTGGCAGGCCCGTGCTGTACCGAGGCATATCGCGTCAGGGGCGGCAGCCCGGCACGGTCGGGCACGATGAAGTCGAGCCGGGGCAGACCGCGAGGGCTTCGAGTCGTGGGCCCAAGCTGAGTCGTGGGACGAAGCTTCAGAGGCTGTGAATCTGTAGGCTGCGGGCTCCGGGCTGCAGGCTGCCGCAACGCAGATACCGGTGCAATCTTGCTGAAGCCCGAAGCCTGCAGCCCGTAGTCAGGGGAGTTTTTTCTCAAGCTCTCTAGCTTGGTGTCGTCGGCGACTGCCCGCGCGACCTCAACGAGATCGGCTTCGAACTCCGGGCCCAGAACCGTCTCGACGCCGTGGTGGCGCAGCGCCGCCTCGTTCAGCGGGGCGTACAGGCCGAAAGCACAGAGATGCGCCTGCGGATTGAGGGCACGGACGCCATCGATCACGGGCAGCGCGAGACGCGTGGCCGTATGCATCGGCAGATACAGGGCAACCAACTGCGCCGCTCGGACACTCTCGGGGTCAAGCCGATCGCGCGACAGGTCCACGCAGGTGACGTCGGCACCTGCACGCCGGAGCCAGGCGGCCGGCGACGCCAGGCCGAACGGCTGGCGTCCGAGCTCGTAGGTGGAGAGAAGGACGACGCGGAGGGGCACGGTCATGTAATGTAACACCCGGGGTTCGGGATTCGGGCTTCGGGATTCGTGGGTTGACCCAGCAACATTCGAACCCCGACTCCCGAACCCCAAATCCCGTGATCTTCATCATTGCACAGACATCCCATCATCCGCATCGGCGTCGACACCGGCGGGACGTTCACAGATTTCGTGATGTTGGCCGCTGGTCTGGTGCGCGTGCACAAGCTGCGCTCGACGCCGGACGATCCATCCCGCGCCATTCTGCAAGGTATCGCTGAGCTCACGCAGGCTTCTGGCTTCAGGCTCCAGGCTTCAGCACCAGAGTTCTCGCCCGAAGCCCGAAGCCCGAAGCCTGAAGCCTTGGATATCGTCCACGGCTCAACCGTGGCGACCAACGCGCTGCTCGAGCGCAAGGGCGCACGGGTCGCGTTCCTCACGACCGAAGGCTTCGAGGACATCCTGCGCATCGGCCGGCAGACGCGACGGGAGCTGTACAACTTTCAGGTCGAGGACCGGCAGCCGCTCGTGGACACGGCCCTCACGTTCGGCGTTCGCGAGCGGATCGCCGCTGACGGGCAGGTGCTGGTCCGATTGGATGAGGCCGACGTGGAGGCGCTCGCTGAGCGAATCAGCGCGGCAGACGCCGATTCGGTTGCGCTCTGCCTGCTTCACGCCTACCTGAATTCCGTTCACGAGCGGGCACTCTCCGAACGGCTCGAACGCGACGGCCTGATGGTCTCGGCCTCGCATCGGGTCCTTCCCGAATATCGCGAATTCGAGCGCGCCAGCACGACCGTGGTCAACGCGTATGTCACGCCGCGGATGACGCGCTACCTCGATGCGCTCGAGCGCCAGCTGCCGGACGCGCGGCTGAGCATCATGCAATCGAACGGCGGGTCGATTTCCGCCGCAGGCGCGCGCGCCGCCGCCGTGCAGACGATTCTCTCGGGACCGGCCGCCGGCGTGGTCGGCGCCCAGGCGACGGCCGCGGCCGCCGGCTACGCGCGCGTGATCACGTTCGACATGGGCGGCACCTCCACGGACGTGAGCCTGGTGGACGGGCGGATCGGGGTGACGAGTGAATCGACGGTTGGTGATTTCCCCGTTCGCCTGCCGATTCTCGACATTCACACGGTCGGCGCCGGCGGCGGATCGATCGCGTACGTCGATTCAGGGGGATCGCTCCGCGTCGGCCCGCGCAGCGCCGGCGCGGAGCCCGGCCCCGTCTGCTACGGCGTGGGCACCGAGCTGACGGCCACCGATGCCAATCTCCTGCTCGGCCGCCTCGATCCCGGGATGTTCTTCGGCGGACGCATGACGCTGGACGAGGAACGCGCGCGCACGATCGCGGACGAGTTCGCCCGCCGCGTCAATCTGGATCCTGTCGCGCTCGCCGACGGCATTGTCCGGATCGCGAACGCGAACATGGAGCGCGCCATCCGGGTAGTGTCCGTGCAGCGCGGCTTCGATCCGCGCGACTTCGCGCTGCTGGCGTTCGGCGGCGCCGGCGGCATGCACGCGTGTGATCTCGCCGAGGCGCTCGACATCCGCACCGTCGTGGCGCCGAGGCATGCCGGCGTGCTGTCGGCGCTGGGCATGCTGCTGGCCGACGCGACGCGCGACTACTCCCGGAGCATCCTGCGCCCCGTCGCGTCCACGAGTGTCGACGATCTCCAGAACGGGTTCGCGCCGCTCGTCGAGCGGGCGCGCATGGAGCTGGCGCGCGAGGGGTTTGGCCCCGCCGCGATCGTGCTCGAGCGCTCCGTCGATGTCCGGTACACCGGGCAGTCCTACGAAATCACCGTCCCTTTTACCCGCCGATTCCGGACGGAGTTCGATCGGAAGCACGAGCAGCGGTACGGGTATGCGGACCGCCGCCGGCCCACCGAGGTCGTGAACCTGCGGGTCAAGGCCGTCGGCCGCACGGCGAAGCCGCCGCTGAAGGCGGCGCGGGTCAAGAGATTCACGCCGGCGAGGCCGTCAGGCACGCGCCGCGCGTGGTTCAGCGGTCGTCCGACGACGGCTGGCGTTTACGCGTGGGGTGAGCTGAAGCCCGGCATGCGTGGCCAGGGGCCGGCGATTATCGCCGGGGCCGAGGCGACGGTGGTGGTTCCTCCGGCCTTTCAGTTCCACATCGATGGATTTGCCAACGTCATCGCAAGACGAGCCCGGAAATGATCAGAATCGATCCCATCGAATTCGAGATCTTCAAGAACATGTTCGTCTCCATCGCCGAGGAGATGGGCGTGACGCTGTGCCGTACGGGCTTTTCGCCGAACATCAAGGAGCGGCTCGACTACTCGTGCGCCATCTACGACAGCCGCGGCGAGACCATCGCGCAGGGCGATCACATGCCGGTCCATCTCGGCGCGATGCCCCTGTCGGTCCGCGCGGCGATCGACCTCGTCGCGATGTCCCCGGGAGACATCGTCGTGCTGAACGACCCGTTCCGTGGCGGGACGCACCTGCCGGACATCACGCTGGTGTCGCCGGTCTTTCTGAGACCGCGCGACACGCGCCCCGCCTTCTTTGTCGCCAATCGCGCGCATCATTCGGACGTGGGCGGCATGAGCCCGGGATCGATGCCGCTCGCGAACGAGGTGTATCAGGAAGGGTTGATCATTCCGCCGATCAAACTCGTCAGCCGCGGCCGGGTCGTGGATGACGTGATGGCGCTCATTCTGACGAACGTCCGGACACCTCACGAGCGCGAAGGCGACATTACCGCCCAAATCGCGGCCAACCGCGTCGCCGACACGCGCCTCCGTGAACTGGTTCGCAAATACGGGCTCCCGCGCGTCGCCGCCTGTGCGTCCGCGGTGCAGGACTACACGGAGCGGGTCGTCCGCCGCGCGATTGGAGAAATCCCGGACGGCGAGTATCGCTTCGAAGACGCGATGGATGACGACGGGTTCGGATCGCCGCCGATTTGGATCCGGTGTCGCGTGTCAATCCGTGGCGATCAGGCGAAGGTCGACTTCACCGGCACGGATCCGCAGATCACCAGCAGCATCAACGCGAACTACGCCATCACGCTGTCCGCCACGTTGTACGCGTTTCGCTGTCTGGTTCGAGAGGACATCCTCTACAACGCCGGCGTCTCCCGTGCGGTCACCGTCATCGCTCCCGAGGGGAGCCTCGTCAATGCGAAGCGGCCGGCCGCCATCGCGGGCGGGAACGTCGAGACGTCACAGCGGATCACCGACGTGCTCCTCGGCGCGCTGGCACAGGCGGTTCCCGATCGGATTCCCGCCGCCAGTCAGGGGACGATGAATAACGTCACGCTCGGGGGCGAAGATCCGCGAACGGGCGCGCGGTTCGCCTACTATGAGACGCTCGGCGGCGGCATGGGCGGACGAAACGGCCTGGCCGGCATCAGCGGCGTGCATTGTCACATGAGCAACACGCGCAACACCCCGGTCGAAGCGATCGAGCATTACCTGCC
>JACQTH010000494.1 GCA_016210935.1 Acidobacteriota bacterium
ATCGGGAAGCGGGATGTGCTCGATCTCCCCTTTGAGGAACTCCACGTTCTGAACACCAGCCTTGCGCTGGTTCTCGCGCGCCAGCGCAAGCATCTCGTCGGTCATGTCGAGCCCGTAGACCTTGCCCGCAGAGCCGACGCGCCGGGCGGACAGCAGGACGTCGATGCCGCCGCCCGAGCCCAAATCAAGCACCGTCTCGCCGGGATTGAGCTCCGCGAGCGCCGTCGGGTTGCCGCAGCCCAATGACGCCCGAACCGCCTCCTCCGGCAAGCCGGTGGTCTCCGAGGCCGCGTACAAACTTGACGTGATCACATCGGCCGAGCCATCGCCGCAGCACGACGCACGACCGGATCGCGCCTGGCGGGCGGCTGCGCCGTACTTCTCCTTCACCGCCTGCCTGAGGTCGGCCCGCGGGGCCGGTTCACTGGTCGCAGGGGCACAACACGTCGGTCCACAGCACGCTTGTTCCATGGCAGCCTCCAATTATATTCGCTGATGCGAATATATGGCGCGTGTAGTATATTTGTCAAGGCGAATGTAGTAGGAAAGGGGCCAGGGACGAGGGCCAGGGACGAGGACTAACAACCAAGGGTTCGTCACGAAGCTTCGGACGCAGGTTCGTGACGGGGGTTCGAAGGCCAACGGGTTCTATGGAGCAACTGCGCAAACTCGAGACAACCTTCAAGGCGCTCGCCGATCGCACGCGGCTGCGGATTCTCGGCCTGCTGCTCAACGGCGAGATCTGCGTCTGCCACATCCACGAAAGCCTGAAGGTGCCGCAGCCGACAGCCTCGCGCCACCTCGCGTATCTCCGGCGCGCCGGCCTCGTCGAGACGAGAAAAGAGGGGTTGCGGGTCTACTATCGGCCCGCCACGCCGGCCGACGCGCTCGTCCGGACGCTGCTGGGCTCGGCCACGCATTGTCTGTGTCACGTTCCTGACACCCGAAGCGACCGCGCGCGCCTCCAGAAGCACGTTCCGTTGGCCGACACGCCGCCGCAGCCGGCGCAGGTGCTGGCCTGCTGTATGGCAAAGGCTGCGTCGCGAAGCGACGCGGCAAGCGCGGGGTCCCCAACGCGCGTTCCCCAGCGCGTTGGGGTGCGAAGGCCGAAGGCCGTCGCGCGAAGCGCGTACAGCGCGGGGGTGGGGCCCCGCGCCACCAAAGAGGCTGCGTCGCGTAAGAAGCGCGTAAACGCGTAGCTCCGGGCCAGGTGGCCTGGAATTCACGACCGCGTGTCCCGCCAGTGCCCTGGTGATGGCGCTCACGATATCTGCCTGAGCATCTTCGGCTGCACGAACCAGCGCAGCACGCCAGGTCCCGTCGGCGGAAGCGACGGGATTTCGATACAGCAGATCGCGCCCTTCTTGAACTCGATCGCGCCGCGTGCGCCGATCAGACGCGCCGCCAGCTCGCCGACGTCCGGGGCATGGCCCACCAGCGCGATGTTGCCCGATCCGCGCAGCGCTTCGAGCGCCTCCATCACGGCACGATACGATCCGCCCGGTCCGAGCGCCTCGGTCTCGACGAGAGCGGCCTCCGTATAGCGCTCATGGAGGATCTCCGCCGTCTCGCGCGCGCGCACCAGCGGGCTGGTCAGGATGGCGTCAATCCGTAGGTCGAGCACATCGAGGCCGCGTACCTCCTTGCGAAAACGGGCAGCGCCCTGATGGGTCAGGGGACGTGTGGCATCGTCCAGATAATCCGGGCCCGGTTCCGCGGCGATTGCGTGGCGGATCAGATAGATCAGCATTTGGCGACTTCGCCTGCCGAGTCGGGAACACCTACGGCTCTGATTGTCACGCCCGGATCGAATTCTGCCAGGTCTTCACCGCACTCACGTGCACGCGCGATGACGTCGGCCAGGACAGGTCGCATGCGCAAGTACTCCGCATGGTGGCGTCGCAGCTCGCCTTCCAACACATCGATGAAGTGCAGCGACGCCGTCGATGTGGTGTGAAGCTGTCTGGCCACATCCGACAACACGTGGAGGTCGTGCAATGACCCGAGAAGCTTTTGTGCCGCCTTCAACCGCCGGAGTTCAAGGGTGACACGACCGAGCCGGAGTTCTGCCACCAGTTCAAGCGAGTAACGAAGCTTCTTCCCCGCGATCCGCACCCGATGCAAGGCATCTGGATCGTACAACGCGCCGGCCGCGTCGACCGCTGCTTCCAGGCCCGCGGCACGCGCCAGGACACGCGCGGCGACGGCCGCCGGCGCCTGCCGCCCGACGGTCTTCATATCGATCGTCTTCATCTGAGCACCGAGCCGGTCCAGCCGACGGAGCAAGTCGGCCCTATCAACCCGCTTCAGCAGCTCACGCCGCCGGCGGCGGCCCTCCGCCTCAACGGTGCGCCGAACGGACGCGATCCCTCGGATCCGGCGATGCGTCTCCAGCGTGCGAAGCAGCTCGGCCGCCACATCCATCTCGCGAACCGGCCCGAACGCCCGCGTCAGCTGCTGCGCGAGGCGTCTGAGCGTTCGGGCGGGCCGGTTCGGGCTGGCCCCCGCGATGACCGGCAGCAGCTCGCGCAGGCGTCGCGACGACACGCGCAGTTTGTGCACGGCTTTGGCATCACCGGCGAGCGCCGCCGGAATCAGGGTTCTGGCTGCCCGCACGTGACGGCGCACCAGCGCGGCCGGAGCCGGGATGGACATATGATGCTTATGATTGTCGTGCAGATACGGCCGGATCTGTCCTTTTTATGCCGAACAATCTGACCACACCGCACTCCTATCGAGGCAAGCTCATCGTCGTCGAGGGGATCGACGGATCGGGCAAGACGACGCAGCTCGGGCTGCTGGCGAAATGGCTGATTGCCGCCGGCCACCGGGTGTTTCTCACCGAATGGAATTCATCCGATCTGGTCAAGGCGGCCACGAAACTGGGCAAAAAGAAGAACGCGCTCACGCCCATGACGTTCAGCCTGCTGCACGCGACCGACTTCGCCGATCGTCTGCTCTATCGGATCATTCCGCCGCTCAAGGCCGGGATGATCGTGCTGGCCGATCGCTATGCGTACACCGCCTTCACCCGCGACGTCGCCAGAGGCGTGGATCGCGAGTGGGTGCGCGAGTTGTACGGCTTCGCCGTCAAGCCGGATGTGCGGCTGTACTTCCGCGTGCCGATCGAGATGTCGCTGGAGCGGCTGCTCGCGCGGCGCATGAAGCTCAAGTTCTATGAAGCGGGGATGGACATGGGCTGGAGCACGAACGCGATCGAGAGCTTCCGCCTGTTTCAGAGCAAGGTCCTCGAGGAATACGATCGGGTCACCGACGAGTTCGCCATGAGCGTCATCGACGGGGCGCGCAGCATCTCGGAGCAGCAGCACATCGTTCGAGATCTGGTGTCGCGCGCGATCGCGGAACCTCAACCTCAGGAAGCGATTTCATGACTCCCGAACCAGCGCCAGGCCCCACTCCGCCAGGCGATCGCGCGACGCCCGGCACCTACTACGGTCGGGGCCTGCCGTATCTGCCGCTCGACTCGTACCCGGGCAAGCTCATCGCCATCGAGGGGACCGACGGCGTCGGGCGCTCGACGCAGATTCGGCTGCTGCGCGAATGGCTCGAGGTGCAGGGCTACGGGGTGATCGAGACCGGTTGGACGCGATCGCCGCTGATGCGGCCGACCATCGATCTGGCGAAGGCCAGCAACACGCTCAACAAGTTGACGTTCGTCCTGCTGTACGCGACCGACTTCGCCGATCGGCTCGAGAAAGAAATCGTGCCGGCGCTCAAGGCGGGCTTCGTCGTGCTCGCCGACCGCTACATTTATACCGCGCTCGCGCGTGGGGCGATTCGAGGCATCGACAAGGCGTGGCTCCGAGGAGTGTACGGATTCGCCATCGTGCCGCACCTGGTGTTCTATCTGAAGGTGGATGTCGATACGCTGATTCGCCGGGTCCTCGAAAGCGGCGGGATGGACTACTGGGAATCCGGGATGGATTTGAAAGTGGGCGACGACATCTACGACAGCTTCCGCGCCTATCAGAACCGCCTGTTACGCGAGTACGGCACCTTGACCGAAGAATTCGGCTTCCGGGTCGTTGATGCGCGGCAGCCGATCGACGTCATTCAGAATCACCTTCGGCATCAGATCGGCACGTTCCTCAAAGTACAATGAGCCGACACGGCGTCAGGCCGCGAAGCGGCAAGGCCAAAGGCCGTCGCGCAACGCGCGTGGAGCGCATGGGGGTGGGCCCCATGCGCACTAAAGATGTTATGCGTCTACTGCCGGACGCGGCCGGTCGACCCCGCGTGGCGCCCGTTCTGCTCCGAGCGGTGCAAGCTGCTCGACCTGGCGAACTGGGTGGATGGCCGGTACACCGCGCCGTCCGACGAAGCTGTCACTGATGAGGATGCCGGAAGTCACGAACATGCCAGAAGCCACGAAAGCGCCGGACGCCGCGACGACGGCGGAGGCCGCGAAAACGATAGCTGACTCGCTGACCATCACCGACAACCGGACCGGGAAACAGTACGAGCTCCCGATCCAGAACGGGACCATTCGCGCGATGGATCTCAGGGCCATCAAGACCGGACCCGAGGACTTCGGGCTGATGACGTACGACCCTGCGCTGGTCAACACGGCCGTCTGCCGCAGCCAGATCACGTACATCGACGGCGACAACGGGATCCTCCTCTATCGCGGCTACCCGATCGAGGAGCTTGCGGAGCAGAGCGATTACCTGGAAACCGCCTATCTGATTCTCTTCGGCGAACTGCCGACGGCAGCGCAGCTGCAGCAGTGGAAGCACGAGATCACGCTTCACACGATGCTGCACGAGAACTTCAAGAAGTTCATGGATGGTTTCCAGTACGACGCGCATCCGATGGGGATCGTCGTCAGCACGGTCGGAGCCATGTCGACCTTCTACCCGGACGCGAAGCAGATTTTCGATCCGGCGATCCGCCGGCGGCAGATACACCGGTTGATTGCGAAGGTGCCGAGTATCGCGGCCTACGCGTACCGCCACAGCATCGGACGGCCGTACGTGTACCCGGACAACGATCTGAGCTTCACCGGGAACTTCCTGAACATGCTGTTCAAGATGACCGAGCTGAAGTATCAGCCGAACCCGGTGCTCGAGCGCGCGCTCGACGTGCTCTTCATCCTTCACGCGGATCACGAGCAGAACTGCAGCACCTCGACGATGCGGAACGTGGGCAGCTCGCATGCGGACCCCTATTCGGCGCTGGCAGCCGCGGCGGCGGCGTTGTACGGTCCACTCCATGGGGGGGCCAACGAAATGGTGCTCCGGATGCTGCACGAGATCGGCTCGCTGCAAAACGTGCCCGCGTTCATCAAGCGGGTGAAGGCCGGCGACGGGCGGCTGATGGGGTTCGGGCACCGGGTCTACAAGTCGTACGACCCGCGCGCGAAGATCATCAAGCGGATGGCGGACATGGTCTTCACCGTGACGGGCAAGAACCCGCTGCTGCAGATCGCGCTCGAGCTCGAGCGGATTGCGCTCGAGGACGAATACTTCGTCACGCGGAAGCTGTACCCGAACGTCGATTTCTATTCGGGATTGATTTATCAGGCGATGGGCTTCCCGACGGCGATGTTCCCGGTGCTGTTCGCCATCGCGCGCACCTCCGGATGGATTGCGCAGTGGGAGGAGATGCTGCTCGACCCCGACCAGAAGATCGCGCGGCCCCGGCAGATCTACGTCGGACAGAGACTTCGCGAGTACGTCCCCATCGCAAGCCGAAAGGAGGCACGGTGAAGGGATTTCTACGCGGGGCTAGCCGAGCTCTGGTCACGCAAGCACGGCTGGTGCTGGTGGCGGCCACCTTCGTCGTGGCCTGCGTCGCGGCGCAATCGAAGGCGCCCAGCTTCGACGGCGGCAGGGCCTACGAACACGTCCGGCGGCTGGTCGCCTTCGGTCCGCGGCCGGCCGGGTCCGCCGCCCTGGCCGAGACGCGGACGTATCTCGCGTCCGAGCTGCAGCGTCTCGGATTGAAGGCGCAGGAACAGCCATTCGAGGCGGCGACGCCGCTCGGCGCGCGATCGATGGTCAACGTCTTCACGCGGATCCCGGGCAAGCGCCCCGAGCGGATCATCCTGGCGGGTCACTACGATACGAAATTCTTCCGGGAGTTCAGCTTCGTCGGCGCGAACGATGGAGGATCAAGCGCCGCATTTCTGCTGGAGATGGCGCGCGTGCTCAAGGACCGGCCCAATCCGTTTACGATCGAGCTGCTGTGGCTGGATGGCGAGGAGGCGATGCTCCCGGATTGGGGCGAGACCGGGAAGGATAATACGTACGGCAGCCGCCATTATGTAAACGATGCCCGCCGCAGCGGCACGCTCGCGAGCATCAAGGCCCTGATTCTCGTCGACATGATTGGCGACCGGCGACTGGTAGTGAAACGAGAAGCGAATTCGACGCGCTGGCTGGCCGACGCGATCTGGGCCGCAGCCGCCGAAATAGGCGCCGCCGAGTTCTCGTCACTGCCGACAGGCAGCATCGATGACGATCACATCGCATTCCTGAAGGCCGGCGTTCCCGCGGTCGACATCATCGATCTCGACTACCAACCCTTCTGGCATACCGCCCAGGACACGCTCGATCAGATCAGCGCCCGCAGCCTGGAAGTCGTCGGTCAGGTGGTGCTCCACGCGCTGCCGAAGATTGAGGAACGGCTCGCCGCAGGTCAATAAGAGCAGGCCTAAGCCTGAAGTCTGCAGCCCGCCGCTACGCCGGCTTCCCGGCTTCGAGCACGTCCAGAATCTCCTCAGGCGTCAGCACCGTTGTCGAGGCTTTGGCCGCCTGAAAGACGCGTTCGATATTCGATTCCGTCGCCGGCAACCCGTGGTGCTCGAGCCAGAAGACGACATTCGACCGGCCGGACATCGGGCCCACCTCGATCTCCTGCTCGCGGCCGACCAGATGCGCGGGCACGCCTGAGTACACCGTGTCGGCGATTTCGGGCGTCCCCTTTTTGATCGCCTTGATCACCGCCGAGGCGTGCACGCCGGTGGCCGTCCGGAAGGCATCGCGTCCGAACACGGGATAGTTCGGCGGGACGGGCACGCCGCAAATCTCCGAGGTCATGGCCACGTAGTCCTTCACGCGCAACAGATCCTGCTGCCGGTAGCCCATCAGCACGAGATTGACGAGCAGCAGATCCATGGGCGTGTTTCCGACGCGCTCGCCAATCCCGAGCGCCGCGCCGTGAATCCTGGTCGCGCCGGCTTCGAGGGCCGCGATGCTGTTCGCGAGATCGAATCCGCGATCGCGGTGTCCATGCCAGTCCAGGCCAATCTCGACACCCATCTGCTTGATCAGCCGGAGCGCAAACCCCACGACCGCGGCGGCGCCGGCCGGCGCGGCGTGCCCCACGGTATCGGCCAGGCAGATCCGGGCGGCACCCGCGCGAATCGCGGTCTTGTACAAGCGGCTGAGGGTTTCCGGATCCGCCCGCGTGCTGTCTTCGGTCACATACATGACCGGCAGCCCCTCGCTGACCGCCAGCTTGACGGCGTCCTCCGTGTGGCGCTCCAGATACTCGAGGCTCCAGCTTTCCGTATAGGTGCGAATCGGGCTGGATCCGATGAAGGCGCAGCATTCGATCGCCAGGCCCGCGCGTTGGGAAACCTCCGCGACCGCGAGGACGTCGCTGTCGACCGTCCTGGCCGCGCAATTCGGACGAATCGACAACCGCTGGTCGACGATCTCGCGTGCGAGACGCTCGACGTCCCTCATGACGTGCGGGCCGGCGCCCGGCAGCCCGATGTCGACGGTGTCCATCTTCAGCCCGTCCATCAGGTGCAGCAACTCGATCTTCTGCTCGATCGTGGGCCGTCGTACCGATGGAGACTGCAGCCCGTCGCGCAGCGTCTCGTCGTCGAGCATCACCTGGTGCGCCGGCGGGCGGAAGTCGACGAGATTCCAGTCGTAGATCAGCCCCTCAGACATCGTCCCTCCCCGGGCGCTCTGCCTTCAGCAGGGCCCGGCGAAACACGTACTCGACGATAGCCACGCCCGCGCCCGTCAACGCCACGCTCCACGCGGTCGCGTTGATGACGCCGGCGCGCACCGAGGCCGCCATCATGCTCCGGGCATCGACGGCCGGCCCGCGACCCTGTTCGGCCAACACCTGCCGGTACAGATAATCGCGGCTGTCGGCCACGTGATGCCAATGAAAGATGAGGTTCCAGAGGGCGAAACCGAACAGCAGCAGAACGAGGATGGCCGCGCGTCGAACACGGGCAGCCGCAGGCGCGACAGAGGCTCGCGGCCTGGCGGGGATCATCACTCAGCCAGCATACCGTACGACCATGATGGTGATGTCATCGCTTTGAACGGCCCCTTCGGCGAATTCTCGAATGCGATGCAGGAGCCGCTCGAGGATGGCGGGCGGGTCGGCGCCCCTGGCGGCTTCCAGCACCTCGAGCAGCCGTTCTTCACCGAATTCCTCATCGCTGGCACTGCGCGCTTCCGAGACGCCGTCGCTGAAGACGATCACCAGATCCCCGGGATCGAGCTGCAGGCTCTCCTCTTCGTACAGCGCGTGCTCGAAGAGGCCCAGAATCAGGCCGCCGGTCTCCAGGCGCCGCACCCCGTGGCGTCCGATCACGATCGGCGGATTGTGGCCGGCATTGCAGCACACCAGGCGCCCGTCGGCCGACAACATGCCGTAGAACATCGTGGCGAACCGCGACTCGATGCCGCGCCTGAGCAGGACGGCGTTCATCCGCTGAAGCGTCGCCGCCGGCCCCTGACCGAACGAGGTCTGCGTCGCGAACATGCCCTGGAGGACGGCGCTCAACAACGCCGCCGGCGCGCCTTTGCCCGCGACATCACCGAGCGCGAACCCGAACTCTCCGCCGGCGCCATCGGCGTACTCGAAGAAGTCCCCGCCAATCGAGCGCGACGGAATTGTCGATCCCGCGGCCTCGAAGAATCTGCCGGCGCGATGCGACTCCGGCATCAGCGCCTGTTGGATCTCGGCCGCGATCCGCAGTTCCTGTTCGAGCTTCGCTTTCTCGAGCGCCTCCCGATACAACCGCGCGTTCTGGATCGCGACGGCCGCCTCCGTGGCGAGCGTCTCGAGCGCGCTCTGCGTCGATTTGGTCAGCAGCACGCCTTTCTCGCGGCTGTCCAGGTACAACACGCCGATCCGCTGGTCCTCTTCCGGCACGTCGCCTCGCTCGATGTACCGCAGGAGCCTGAGGGGGGTGCAGAGCACGTGTCGAATGCCGAGCGCGACAGTGCCCATGTGGACGTTCGCCAGATCGCCGTCCAGCAGGTCGGCCACGAGGCGCGCCTCACCGCGCGCGAACACTTCCTCGGGAATCTTTCGGCTGGTCTCGAACGTCCTTCCGGAAAGGGTCACGCGCCCGCGGCCGCGCGCCATCTTGAACTCCAGCACGTTCTTCGCGTTGGCCAGCATGACGAAGCCGCGCTCCGCGCCGGTCACCTCGATCGCCGAATCCAGCACGAGCGCCAGCACGTCGTCCAGAACACGACCGGAGCCCAGCGCCCGCAGGCCTTCGAGCAACGCGGCAATCTGGCGCAGATCGCCGACGGCGGAGCTGGTCGCCCGGCTCGACGTGGACAGGGGGGGCGCTTCACTGGTCAGGAACTGCAGCTCGGCGCCGCCGCTCCGGCCGAACCGAATCTGATCGCCGTGCTTGAGCGCGACGTCCCCGGCGATCTGGTCGCCGTTGACGAACGTGCCATAGCGCGAGCCCTTGTCCCGAATGGCATACCGCTCGCCCTGTTTGATGATTTCGGCGTGATCGCGCGATACGTCGCTCCCGACCAGCCGCAGGTCGTTGCCGCTGCGACGGCCGATGCCGAACACGTCCTTGTCGATCGCGACGACGCGGCGCCCGAGCGCGTCGACGACCTCGAGATGTGCGCCTTCCGACATAAGGATGCCGCGATATTAGCCGATTGCTTCCGCGACTGTCACCGGCGCGCCCTGTAATAACGGACGCAGACGGTGATGCTGCCGATGACGACCACAATGAGGGTGGTCAGGGGCATCGGCCGGACGCCGTCGGTGGATGTGCCGACCAGATAGATTGCGGCAAACACGAGGACCACGAGCGACAGCATGACGGACGCGAGCCCCGGCCGCGACGCGGTCTGCTGCGTACGCGGCCCTACTCGGCGTTGGGTTGTTGCCGCGCCGCAGCGATAACAGATCAGTGCCTTGTCGGCGATCTCGGTCCCACAGGTGCGGCAGATCATCAGACAGTTGATGGCATTTGGTGAATTGGTGATCTGAAGATACGTTGCAAGGTCACGCATTCGATCACCAAATCACGAAATCACCGAATGTCACTATACTCCACTCATGATCCCGCTTCGCGACGTCATCCCGTCGCGCACGGCGCCGGTCGTGACGGTCACCCTCATCGCGGTGAATGCCCTCGTGTTCGTGTTCGAGCTGTCGCTGAGAGAAGAACCCCGCCAGATC
>JACQTH010000067.1 GCA_016210935.1 Acidobacteriota bacterium
CGCGCCGAGTCCCCATCGTGGCGCCCGCCCGAGGCACACCGCGCTCGCGCCGATCGCCATGGCCTTGACGATGTCGCTCCCGCGGCGGAAGCCGCCGTCGACCAGGACCGGGATCTTGCCGCCGACGGCATCGACGATCTCCGGCAGGACCTCGAGAGTCGCAGGTCCGTAGTCCATCGAGCGTCCGCCATGATTGGACACGATAACCCCGTCGTAGCCGCGCTCGACGCACAGTCTGGCGTCCTCGGCCGTCAGGATGCCTTTGATCACCATCGGGATCTTGGCGAACGACCGGAGGTCATCGAGGTACTTCCACGAGTACCACAACCTCGCGGGAGGCACGCGGTACAGAGCCGCACCCTTCGCCGGCGCTGACTGGGCGGGTGCTCCGCCACCGCCCCGGCCGGTGGGACGTGCGCCGCCGCCGAGGTTTCGATTGTGCAGGTCGCGCTCGTACGCGACGTCGGTCTGCTGATCGACCGTTACCACGAGCGCCCGGGCCCCCGCCGCCTGAAACGTCTCGATCTGCTCGCGACTGAGTCCAAGATCAGGAATCGGGTAGAACTGGGACCAACGCGGTCCGTCGGCGGCCTGTGCGATTTTGTCAATCGGAATCGTGGAGCGCCCGACGACGATCATCGGGGTCCTCGCCGCGGACGCGCCTTGATACATGGCCGACTCGGCATCGGGATGCAGGTCCCGCTGCCTGGCCGTCGGGGCGATCAGGATCGGATAGTCCATCTTGATCCCGAGCACCTCCGTGGACGTCGTCAGCGTGGCCGGCGAGGCGCCCGGCCGCTCGATGAGATCGACCCACTCGAACGCCTCGCGGTTGCGGCGCAGCGTGAACTCGGATTCGGCGCCGCGGGCCATGTAGTCGAAGGCGGACCGCGGCATGTTCGCGAAGCTGACGTCCGCGAAATCGAAGGCCGTCAGCATTTCGTCGAGACCCGGCACGCGCTTGTGGCCCTTCAGCGGGTGCGGGTCCGGCTGCGCGCGCAGCAGCGGCGAGCCCGCCAGCAGGCCGGCGAACGCCAGAAGCGCCCGCCGGCGGCTCATGCTGTGCCGCCAACGCTCCTCAATGGTTCCCACAACGCCTCCCCGGATTTCGTGGTCCACTTACCAATCCATGCGGATGGTGAGCCCCAACGTCCGCCGCGCTGGCCGCCCGCCAGGGGCATACCAACATGACGACGACTGTTCGTGCCCACGTGCCGCGCACGATCTCCATGTCGGCCCCTCCCTACGTTGGAATGTAATCGATTACTTGTAGGGCGGACCCTACCACGAAAGCCCCGGCGTGACAAGGTCGAACGGCCGTATTAGGGATGCGCGAATACGTGCATCGGGGGCACTCTCAGCAAACCCGCGGCGAACTCTTCGCCTTCGACTCCGCCGGCAGCGAGCAGTCGATGCGCGCGGCTTCCCAGCGGCTCCCATGAATCACCCAGAGGGTGACGCCGCAGGTGTCTGCGGTCTCGCGGGCGACTTCGATCGCGCGTTCAGGGGAAGAGAACAGGCCCAACGGCCTCGGCGGGCCCTCGGCCGACACTTCTTCGACCGATACCAGGTGCCGGCGGATCCAGATCACGATGTCGCCGGGTGCTGGCTGTGCGGGGATGGGGGCAAACTTCGGGTGCACTGATGTTCTGTTTCGGCCCGAAAACCGGGCCCCTGCAGCACTCTCTCAACCGTGGCTGACCCAAAAGTGCGCGTGGGTGCACACGTTCCGCTTTCCCGTATACTGTGCGGCATGAAAAAGCTGCTGCTTGCCGTCGTTTGCATATGTATGGTGCCGGCGGCCGACCACGCCGCTGGCAAGCAGGCCCCCCAACGTCAGGCTGACCTGTGCGCGGTCCCGCCGGGCGCGCCCCCCATGCTTCCCGCGAAGCTCCTCCCCGGCATGGGCACCACGAAACACTTTCCCGTGACGGCGAAATCGGAAGAGGCGCGGAAGTTCTTCCTCCAGGGCGTCTCTCAGATTCACTCGTTCTGGTTCCTGGAGTCCGAGCGCTCGTGCTCGCAGGCCGCCGAGCACGATCCGGACATGGCGATGGCGTACTGGTGCATCGCGCTCAGCGCGGCCGGGGATTACCGTCCCGCGTTCCAACTGCTGCGCGATCCGAACGAAGGCGGACGCCGCTCGGCCGCGCCCGCGGCGGGCCCGAACCCCGAGGCCGTCGCCCGTACGACGAAGGGTCTGGCGCTCAATCCGGCCACACGCGCGCGGGAAGCCATTCAGAAGGCCATGGATCTTCGCGACAAGGTCACGGAGCGCGAGCGGTTGTACATCGAAGCGCAGGCCGCCCGCCGGCTGACGGCGGATCGCGCCGCCGCCGACGCGGGATACATCGACGGCCTGCGGAAGCTGGTGGCCGCCTATCCGGACGATCTCGAGTCGAAATCGATGCTCGGCCTTGCGCTGGACAACGGCTTCGAGCCGGTGACGAACGAGCCGCGCGCCCACACGATGGAAGCGATCGCGCTGCTGGAAGAGGTCGCCAAAAAAGACGACGACCATTTCGGGGCGCATCATTATTTGATCCACGCGTGGGAAGGCAGCAAGACGCCCGAGAAGGCCTGGCACGCGTGCGAGCGCTATCCGCAGCTCGTGCCGAATATCCCGCATGCGCTCCACATGCCTGGTCACATCTACGCGCAGAGCGACAAGATCCCCGAAGCGATCAACGCGTTCTCATCCGCGGCGATAAACGAGCTGACGTGGCTGAATGCGGATTCCCTCTATCCGAACGGCCATCACGGTCACAACGTGCATTTCCTGATTCACGCGCTCAATCTTGGCGGACAGTATCAGGAGTCGCTGAAGCGCGTGCAGCATCTCTTCACGTTTCGGGAGACGCCGAACGAGCGTAACAGCACGAACGTGCGCGTCACCTGGCGGCAGGGCTATTTCGGGCTGATCAAGACGCTCGTCCGCTTCGAGAAGTGGGACGAGATCCTCGACCCGAAGACGATTCCGGCGCACGACCAGCCCGAACAAAAGGCATGGCGGCATTGGGCGACCGGCCTCGCGTACGCGGCGAAGGAGCAGATGGTCCCCGCGCGGGCGGCGCTGGCGGATCTTCAGAAGATCATCGATGCCGGCACGCGGGAGCCGGTGAAGATCGCCGGGCTGGAGCTCGCGGCGGCGATCGCCGGCCGCAGCGGCGATCGGAAAAAGGCGTACGAGCTGTTCCGCACGGCGGCGGATCGCGAGGCGGCCATCATCTATACCGAGCCGCCGTCCTATCCGCGGCCCGCGGTGGAGGGCTGGGCGAATGTCGCGCTCGCGATCGGGGATCACGCGACCGCCGAGCGCGCGTAC
This sequence comes from Acidobacteriota bacterium, assembly GCA_016210935.1. Lineage (GTDB taxonomy): Bacteria > Acidobacteriota > Vicinamibacteria > Vicinamibacterales > JACQTH01 > JACQTH01. The sequence goes on from JACQTH010000067.1 coordinate 3,326, forward strand.
CGCGAGACGCTCGTGCGCGAGCCTGGGAGCGGACGGGCCTTCTTCGGACTGGCCGCGGCGCTCGAGGCTCAGGGCAAGGCCGCCGAAGCGCGTGAGGTCCGGACCCGGGCTGCGAACGCGTGGGCGAACGCGGACCGCGATCTGCCGCAGATGCGAGGGGTCCGATCGACGACAGTGGCTGGGGAGAGATAGAGCAGGATCGTGGCTTCCGCCTTCAGGCGGAAGGACAGCCGCACTCTTCCGGCTAAAGCCGGAAGCCACGACTACCGGGGTTGCTCGAGCACCGAGCCTACCAGGTCGGCGAGCTGGTTACCGTTGAACCCTTTTCCTTCCACGGTCGCCGCCAGACGGCCTTCCCGATCGATCACCGCCGTCTGCAGGGTGTGGGTGATGAGCCCTTCCTCCGGCCAGTAC
>JACQTH010000503.1 GCA_016210935.1 Acidobacteriota bacterium
ACGTCGGTCCCCAGAAGTCCGAGCTCGCCGCAGCGCCTGAGCAGGCTCCGCGCGAGGGTCCAGTCCTTCTGCTCGAGCCGGTCGAGATTTGGCAGGACCTCGTGGGAGACGAAGTCCGACGCGGTCCTGGCAATCATCCGATAGTCGTCGGAGAGCTGCTCCGGAGTGAAGACGTCGCCCGGCAGGACGCTTTCGATCAGCCACGAGCCGCCTTTTCGTGTCGTTGTAATAGAAGTCATTGCCGCTCCTGGATGAATGGCAGTTTAACAACGAAGTCTCGAACCAGCCTGGCGAACTCCTGCGGCCTCGTAATCAACCCTATGTGCCCCGTCCGTTCGAGCGTTGCGAGACGGGCGCCCGCAATGATGCGCGCCAGCTCTCGCGATGCCTCGACGTCGACGACGCGATCCAGGTGAGGCTCACCCGTGACGACGAGCGCTGGTGCCGTGATGCGCCGGGCGTCACGCGCCAGGTCCTCCCCATTCAGGAACCCGATTCGCTGCGCCATCAACCGCGGTCGCATGGGCGCACACGTCACCCGTACCACATGTCGTGCTGAAAACGCCAACGCGGCGACGAGCGAAGCGTGGGCCGCGCGAATCTCCGGCCAGAGCCGGCCGGGCGAGCGAATGATGAACGCCGGCGCCGAGCTGAGCGGCCGGCTGACATAGCCGCGCACGCGCGCATCGGGCGACCAGGACGGTCCCGGCGTCGCGACGAGGATCAGTCCGGCGGTTCGCTGAGGGCGGGCGGCGGCATAGTGGACCGCCGCGCGGCCGCCATAGGAGACGCCGCAGACGATCGCTGACGGGAGGCCACGATCGTCGAGCGCCCGATCGATCTGCCAGACGAAGTTGTCCAGGCCCGCCGCCGCGTCGACCTCCGCACCGGACCTCGCGTCGCCGCACAAGGAAAACGTGAGCACGCGGTGCCGCTCCGCGAGGGCTTCGATGGCCGGCCGAATCCATTCCCAGCGGCCCTGAATGCCCGGGAGGACGACGATCGGGCGCCCCGAGCCGATATCGACTACCATTCGCCTTTTCACCACGGAGACATCATCACATTTTGTTACAATGCCCGCCGCCTTTCGCGCTCTTTTCCAGCAACCACGCCGTTTCAACACGGTTCGGGAGGGTTCACATGACGCTCCGACTTCGGGCGCATCATTTATCAGGTCTGGTCGCCGTCCTCTGGCTCGCGGCGTCCGGGTCCGCCTGGGCCCAGAGCGGCGCTGCCACCGCCGACCTGGTGGGCACGGTGCAGGATGAATCGAAAGCGGTCGTCCCCGGCGCGCAGATAACGGCGACCAATACCGCGACCGGCGTCTCGCGGACGGTCACCAGCGGCCCGGACGGGCGCTTCACCGTTCCGGCGCTCCCGGTCGGCACCTACACCGTGCAGGTCGAGCTCTCGGGGTTTGGCCCCCAGCGCGCGGAGGTCGTCTTGGCGGTGGGGACGACCGTCGACGTGCCGTTCACGTTGAAGATCGCCGCCGCGACGGAGCAGGTGACGGTGATGGCCGAAACGCCGATCATCGACGTCCAGAAGACGGCGGTGGGCACGGACATCTCGCAGCACCAGATCGAGAACCTGCCGATCAACGGCCGCAATTTCATCTCGTTTTCGGTCATCACTCCCGGCGTCGCGCCCGACAATACGCCGCAGCAGGGAGCGTCGGCGACCTCCGGCCTCACGTTTGCGGGCCAGCGGGCGCGATCGAACAACATCACCGTCGACGGCCTGGACAACAACGACGCGGTTGTCGGCAGCGTGCGCGCGACCTTCAGCCAGGAGGCCGTGCGGGAATTCCAGGTGCTGACGAATTCGTACACGGCGGAGTTCGGCAAGGCGTCCGGGGGCGTCGTGAACATCGTGACCAAGAGCGGCACCAATACCGTCGGCGGTGACGTGTTCTTCTATCTGCGGGACAAGGCGCTGAACGCCAGGGGCCACTTCGAGGATTTCGATCCCGCCGGCAACCGGATCAATTCCCCGAAGGCGCCGTACAACCAGAAGCAATTCGGCGCGACGATCGGCGGACCGATTCGAAAAGATCGGACGTTCTATTTCCTGTCGTTCGAGCGGCTCGACGTGTCCGCCAGCAACTTCGTGACGATCGACGACGCGACGCCGGTTCGCCATCCGGTGCTGCCGGTCGTCTTCGGCACGCCCGCGCAGATTCTGCGCAATGCGGGCTTTCCGGTCGAGGTCGGGAACGTGCCGTACGCCGTCGAATCGAACCAGTTTCTCGCCAAGATCGACCATCACATCAGCTCGGGCCACACCTTGACGGCCCGCTTCAATGCCGCCGATACCTTGAACGAAAACATCGAGCCGTTCGGCGGGTTGGTCGCCAAAAGTCGCGCGGCGGCGCTCGACAGCCGCGACATCATGGCTGCCACGACGCTCACGTCGCTGATATCGACCACGATGGTCAATGACCTGCGCGTGCAGGTGGCCGATCGGGATCAGAAGGTCCTCGCGCTCGATCCGCGATGCGCCGGTCCGTGCGACGCCTTTGACGAAGGGGGTCCGACCCTCGAGGTGACGGGCTTTGCGAGCGTCGGCCGGCACCGGTTCACCCCGCAGCCGCGCCGGAACACGCGATTCCAGGTGCTCGACACGTTCGCGTATTACGCGGGCCGCCATCAGATCAAGACCGGGGTCGATTTCAGCTACATCAACAACCGGGATCAGGCGCTGCCGCTGCACTTTGGCGGCCGCTACATCTTCCGCGCCCTGCCGCTGGCGGCCGTCGGCGTTCCGCTTCCCGGCACGCTGTCGGCCATTCAGGCCGTCGCGCTCGGCGTCCCCGCGGCGTACGTGCAGGGCTATGGCGATCCGAGCGGGGGCTACAAATACAGCGACATCTCGCTGTTCGCTCAGGACGACTGGCGGCTGACCGATCGGGTCACCCTCAAGGCCGGTGTTCGGTATCAGAAGCAGTCCTGGGACGACATTACGTACTCCATCGTCGGGTACCCGGGAAGCTACGGATTCCCCTCCGACGGCAACAACATCGCGCCGCGCGTGGCGGTCGCATGGGATCCGGCGGGCGACAAGATGACGTCGGTCCATGCGTCGTACGGGATCTTCTACGACAATCACATCACCGGCATTTTCGGCATCACGGATATCATCGACGGTCAGGCGGGTGTCCGCACCTTTGCGGCGCAACTGCCGGATACGCGTCCCGTCGTCGCCTGGAACGCGCCGAACCGGCGGCTGCCCGAAGCGGCGCTCGGCGCCTTCCCGAGTCTCGTGATCTCGATCGATCCCGGACTCGACACGCCGTACGCGCATCATGCATCGGCAGGGATCGAGCGGCAGCTTGCAGGGAATCTGGCCGTCTCGGCCAATGTCATCTACGCGCGAGGCTTCGATCAGCTCGGCACCATCGATTACAACCCGGTCGTGCGCGCGCTGGCCGCTACGGGCCGCCTGCGTCCGGCCGACACGCCGGGGCGCCCCCTCAGCACGGCATCGGTCCTTCAGTACACCTCTTTCGGTGAGACCTGGTACAAAGGCCTGACGCTGACCGCCGGCAAGCGCTTCGCAGGACGTTCGCAGTTCCTCGTGAGCTACACCGTGTCGGAAGCGGACGACAACTCCACCGACTTCCAGAGCGCCTTCATCCCTCAGAACAATGGAGTGGGCCGCGATCCGAACAATCCCAACGGCCTGCCGATCGGGTTCAACCCGGATGACGAGCGCGGGCCTTCGCTTCAGGATCAACGGCATCGCTTCGTGTTCAGCGGCCTCTGCGCGGCCCCCTACGGGATCAATCTGTCTGCGATAGTCACGGTAGCGTCGGGCCGGCCGTTTCCGATTCTGGCGGGCGACGACCTGAACGGCGACGCGAACGGCGGCGCGTTTCCGCCGGATCGCCCGTGGCGGACGGTCAACGATCTCTCGACGACGATCGGCCGCAACGCCGGGCGGCTTCCGGTGCAGGCGAGCGTCGATCTCCGTATCGGGAAGCGCGTCACGGTCGGCGAGATCGCGGTCGAAGGGTTGTTCGAGGTGTTCAATCTGTTCAACCGGGTGAACTACACCGATGTGAACAACATCTTCGGAACGGGCGCTTATCCTTCGTCGCCGGTCCCGACGTTCGGGCAGTTCACACAGGCGGGCCCGCCGAGGCAGATTCAGC
>JACQTH010000484.1 GCA_016210935.1 Acidobacteriota bacterium
GAGCGGCACATCGCCTGGCTCGGCACACAGTTCCACTTCGTCAGCCTCGATGCGATCGGCGCGCGGGCGCTGCAGAGTCGCCCCTTCACGGAGCCGGTTGCCGCAATCACGTTCGACGACGGCTATCGTGATGTGTACGAACACGCGTTCCCGATCCTGCAGCGCAAAGGAATTCCTGCGGCGGTCTTCGTGGTGACGGACCTGGTGGGCCAGCCGTTCTGGCAGGTGCACGACCGGCTCTATCGCCTGGTGACCAAGGCCTTCGCGACGTGGCCCGACGCGCCGCAGCGGCTCGTCGGCTTGCTGACGGATTTGGGCATGCCGGCCGTTGCCGCGCTTCGAAGCCACGCCTCGACGGCGAGCCCGCTGATGGCCGTCTCCGCGCTGCTGCCGTCGCTGCCGCAGTCCGAAGTCAGCCGGGTGATTGATTGCCTCGAATCATCGCTGGGCAACGGCGCCGCAGACATTCCCCTGACGCTCACGTGGTCGCAGATCGTCGAGATGCGGCGAGCCGGTTTCACCATCGGATCCCACACGCGGACGCATGCGTCGTTGCCCACAGAGTCCCCGCAGACGCTGGCCGACGAGCTGGCCGGATCGAAGGCGCAACTCGAGCGTCATCTGGGCGAAGCGGTGGCCCATTTCGCGTACCCCGGCGGCCAGTTCACGCCGCGCGTGGTCGACGCGCTGGCGCAGACCGGCTACACCTTCGGCTACACCGCCTGCCCGCATCACGATCCGCGCTATCCCCTCCTGACGATGGAGCGCCTCCTGCTGTGGGAAGGATCGTCAATCGACGGCAACGGCGAATTCGCTCCCGCCATTCTGAACTGCCAGGCCCACGATCTGTGGCCGCCGGCCAGACGCTGCGGACGGCTGCATGGATAGAAGGATCGACAGCATCTCGCGCCCCGCGCTCATGCTCGTCATCGGGCGCGGTATCGGATTTGCCGCCTCGTTTGCGATCCCGGTGGTGCTCTCGCGCCTGTTCGATCGATCCGAGTTCGGGACGTACAAGCAGCTCTTCCTGATCTACGGCACGCTCTACGGACTCGCCCAGCTCGGCGTGGCGGAAAGCCTGTATTACTTCGTGCCGCGGAAGGCGGAAGATGCCGGGCGCCATATCGCCAACTCGCTCCTGACGCTGGCGCTGGTCGGCGCCGGCTGTCTGGCGCTGGTTGCGCTGTTGCGGGGCCACATCGCGGGCTGGTTCACGAACCCGCAGATTGCCCGCGAAGGCCTCCTGCTCGGACTGTTCCTCGCGCTGATGTTGGCGTCGGCGCTCTTCGAGATCGTGCTGGTCTCCCGCAAACGTCACCTGGAAGCCGCCGCCACGTACGCCGGATCCGATCTGCTCCGGACGCTGTTGTTCGTCGCGCCGGCGCTCGCCTTCGACAGCGTGCACGGCGTCCTGCTGGGCGCCGCCTGCTTCGCGGCGGTGCGTCTGCTCTGGATGATCGCGTGCCTGTGGCACGACTTCGGCCGCCAGTTGCGGATCGATTTGACGTTGTGGCGTCACCAGCTGGCGTATGCGCTGCCTTTTGCTCTCGCGGTCGGGATCGAGGTAGTGCAGACGAACTTCCATCAGTACGTCGTCGCGTCGCGGTTCGATGCGGCGACCTTCGCCATCTATGCGGTCGGGTGTCTGCAGATTCCGCTCGTGGATCTGCTGGCCACCTCCACCGCCAACGTGATGATGGTTCGGATGGCCGAAGATTCGAGCAGGCACCAGACCTGCCTGGCCCTGGATCTCTGGCATCACGCTATCTGCCGGCTGGCCCTGCTCATCTTTCCGCTCGCGGTGTTCCTCATCCTGACCTCGCGTGAGGTCATCGTGGCGCTCTTCACGGCCCGATATCTGGCGAGCGTGCCGATCTTCATGGCGTGGGCGCTGACGATCGTGCCGGCGACGTTTTGCGTCGATGCGGTGCTGCGCGTGTACGCCCAAACGCGTTTTCTGCTGATCACCAACCTGTTCCGCCTCCTGTTCGTGGCGGCGTTCATCGGCCCGTTCCTCTCGGCCTTCGGACTGCTGGGAGCGGTGCTGGTGACGCTTGCGGCCACCTGCAGCGTCCGCGTGCTCGGCATCGTCCGGATCGCTCAACTGATGCACGTGCGCATGGCCGATGTGCTGCCGTGGGGACAGCTGGCCGGGCTGGCGCTGCGATCCGTCATCGCTGGAGTCCCGGGGTACTACCTCGGCCATCAGATCACGCTGCCGCCTCTTCTCACCATCCTTTACATCGGCGGGCTGTATGCCGCGACCTACGCGCTGCTGTGCCGTCGCTGGATCCGCGGCGAACCCCGGGCCGCGACAGCGTCGGTGCCGATCGCGGTCGCGACCAGGCCAACCACACTGCGCATCGAAGAGAGCTGAGGAGTCCAGCATGTGCGGGATCGCGGGGATCGTCCGGTGGAATGGTCGCCCAATCGTCGAGGAGGACATCCGCGCGATGTGCCGCGTCATGATTCATCGGGGCCCTGACGAGGAAGGTATCTACTGCGGTGATGGAGCGGCGCTCGGGATGCGGCGACTCAGCATCATCGATCTGCAGAACGGCCAGCAACCCGTCCCCAACGAAGATCGTTCCATCTGGGTCGTCTTCAATGGCGAGATCTACAACTATCGCGAGCTGCGGCGCCAGCTCGAACGAACCGGACACCGGTTCCGAACGGCCAGCGACACCGAGACGATCGTTCATCTGTACGAGGACCTGGGGCACGCCTGCGTGGATCGGCTGCGGGGGATGTTCGCGCTGGCGATCTGGGACGAACGGCTCCGGCAGGTCATCCTCGCGAGGGATCGACTGGGGATCAAGCCGCTGTATTACGCGCAGCGCGACGGCGAGCTCGTCTTCGCCTCGGAGCTGAAATCGATCCTGCAGGTCGACTGGATCGATCGCTCGCTCGATTGGGAGGCGGCCGGTCACCTGTTTTCGTTTCTGGCGACTCCGGCGTCGCGCAGCATCGTCCACGGTGTATCGAAGCTGGAGCCGGCGTGCCTCGGGGTTGGCGCGCGCGGCCGCAGCCTGCGCATCGAGCGTTACTGGGACGTCAATTTCGAGCCGGACCGGAAATCGACCGAGTCCGATTTGATCGAGAGGCTTCGTGAGCTGCTGGTCGACTCCGTCAAGCTGCACGAGATCAGCGACGTGCCTCTCGGCGCGTTCCTGAGCGGCGGCCTCGATTCGAGCGCGGTCGTCGCCACGATGGCGGGATTGACGCCCGAGCCGGTGAAGACGTTCTCGATTGGATTCGTGGAGCCGGGCTTCGACGAGCTCCTTCACGCGCGACGTGTGGCGGCGGCCTTCGGCACCGACCACTACGACCTGGTGCATCGACCCGATGTCGTTCAGATCGTCGACGATCTCGTCTGGTACCTCGACGAGCCGTTCGGCGACACCTCCGCGATCGCGACCTACATGGTGGCGAAGCTGGCGGCCGAGCACGTCAAGGTGGTGCTCACCGGCGACGGCGGCGACGAGCTGTTCGCGGGATACGACAAGTACCTCGTCGAGCGTCGCGAGCGCGCCTACGATCGCGTGCCCGCCCCCTTACGAAGGATTGCCGGATTCGTCGGGCGCGCCATGCCTGACGGGATGAGGGGGCGCCGGTTCCTTCAGCATCTGGCGCTCGACGGCTCGCTCCGCTACCTGGACGCCTCGACGCTGTTCAAGGCGGACGATCTTGGCAAGCTCTTGACAGACGGCGCCCTGCGCGAGGTCGGCTGCCACGATCCGTGGGCGGCGCCGCTCGACACGCTCCGGGGAGGTGTTCGAGTCGGATCGAGCGCCGCAGAGACCCACTGGCTCGACGCGGCGCAGTACGGCGACCTGCGCCGGTACCTGCCGCTCGATATCCTGACGAAGGTCGATCGCATGACGATGGCCCACTCGATCGAGGCGCGGCCGCCGCTGCTGGATCATCCGCTGGTCGAATTCGCGGCCACGATCCCCGCCGAGCTGCGACTGCGCGGCGGCACGACGAAGTACCTCTTGAAGCAGGCCATGCGAGGCGTCCTGCCGGACGAGATCATCGACCGGCCGAAACATGGATTTGCCGTCCCGCTGGCGCGCTGGTTCCGCGGGGAGCTGGCGGGCTTCACGCGGGACATTCTGCTGTCGGACACCTGCCGGCGGCGCGGCGTGTTCGAGCGCGAGTACCTCGAGTTGCTGCTGCGGCTCAACGATCAGGGACGGGACCTGGATCTGCAGGTGTGGACGCTCCTGTCGTTCGAGCTCTGGTGCCAGCGGTTCATGGATCGCCCCATGCGAGCCGCGGTCGCCTAGACCGGCTAGCCGTGCTTGCACGGCCAGAATGTGTACGAAACGGTCACATTCTGGCTGCCCAAGCACGGCTAGCCCCCGCGTAGCGGGGCTATTGAATGAAGCCTCGTGATGTCTAGCGAAGCGGCGCTGGTCGGTGTGAGGCGGCGCTTCGCTAGACACATGGACACGAAACCGCGGGTCGCGATTGTCGCGGCCAGCCTCGACATCGTCGGCGGGCAGGGTGTGCAGGCGCAGAGCCTCGTCGGCGCGCTCCGCCGTGAGGGCTATCGCATCTCGTTCGTTTCGATCAATCCCCGGTTCCCGCCGGGGCTCCGGTGGCTGCGGCGAATCCGGTACGCGCGGACCGTTGCGAACGAACTCCTCTACGTTCCATCGCTCGCACAACTCGCCGCCGCCGACATCGTGCACGTGTTTTCCGCCTCGTACTGGTCGTTTCTGCTCGCGCCGGCGCCCGCGATCCTCGCGGGACGATTGCTGAACCGCCGTGTCGTGCTCCACTACCACAGCGGCGAAGCCGAAGATCATCTGGCTCATTGGCGATCGCGCGTGCATCCGTGGCTTCGTCTCGCGGATGAAATCGTCGTTCCGTCTGGCTATCTCGCGGGCATCTTCGCGCGTCACGGGTACGACGCGACCGTGATTGAGAACGTGATTGACGTCTCACGGTTCGGGTATCGCGAACGCCGCCCACTCCGGCCACGTTTGCTCTCGACGAGAAACCTCGAACCGCACTACGGCCTCGACATCATCATCCGGGCGTTCGCGGAGATTCACCGGGACCGGCGCGACGCGACGCTGACGATCGCCGGGTGCGGCACCGAAGAATCACGGCTGCGCCGGCTCGCGGCGAGCGTCGCGCCGGCGAGCGTGCGGTTCGCCGGAAAGATCCCTCCGGATGGCATGCCGAACCTCTACGCCGAGTCGGACCTCTTCCTGAACGCGTCGACGATCGACAATCAACCGGTTTCCCTGCTCGAAGCGTTCGCGTCCGGCCTGCCGGTGATCTCGACCCCGACGGGCGACATCCGCGCCATGCTCGAAAACGGTCAGGCAGGTGTGCTGGTGCCGCCCAACGATCCGCGAGCGATGGCGGCGGCGGTGATGACCGTTCTCAACGATCCGGCGCCCGCGCTCGCGAAGGCCCGCCGCGCGCGGCGGACGCTTGATCGGCACACGTGGCCGGCCGTCAGGGACGAGTGGAGCGCCGTGTACGCGCGCGGCCAACGTCACGGCGCGTCGCGTGTGCAGCTTCGCACCGAGCGCTTGTAGGGTTTTTCCACTCCAGGCACCCCCAGGCACCTCAGGCACCCCAGGCACCCCAGGCACTTTATGGACGACGCCCGATCGTTCCCGCTGACGCCGCCGGCACGACGCGCGGCCGGCGCGCGTCTCGGTGTCGCGGCGGCGGGGACACCCTCGCCCGGCCGTGATCGATTCCGCCGCCTTCGCGCGATGCGGGTCACGGAAATCGCGTATCGAGGATGGCAGGAGGCGTCGAAGTGGTTCGACCAGATCGCGCCGCTCGGCCGGACGCTGGATCCCGAAACCCTGCTCAGGGAAGAAGCGCCGGCCCTCGCGGATCCGGAGCAGGCGCTGCGCGTCCTGCGGGTGTCGGCGCCGCAGCGATTCTTTGCGGGCGCGGCTGATCCGGCGGCGCTGGTCGTCCTTCACCAGCGGCTCGAGGCCGAATGCCGGGATCTCATCGCGAGCGCCGACGCGATGCTGAACCGTCGCTTCGACCTGCTCGGCTATCGTGGCCTCTCCTTTGGTGACCCCATCGACTGGCATCTCGACCCGGTCTCCCAGCGGCGATCGCCTGCCGACCACTGGAGCCGGATCGATCCGCTCAATCCGACCATCGTCGGCGACAGCAAAGTCGTGTGGGAACTGAACCGCCATCAGTGGCTGGTGCGGCTCGCACAAGCGCGCGCTTTGACAGGCGACGACCGCTACGCCGAATCGTGTGTGTCGGCCATCGACGCGTGGCTCGAGGCCAACCCGCCGGGTGTCGGCATCAATTGGACCAGCAGCCTCGAAGTCGCGTTCCGCCTGATGTCCTGGTCGTGGATGCTCGTGCTGCTTCGCGAGTCCCCGTCGGTGACCGGGTCGTGGGTGATGAAAATGCTCGCGGCCGTGTGGCACCACGCGACGCACGTGCGACGCTACCTCTCGTATTACTACTCACCGAACACACACCTGACCGGCGAGGCGCTTGGCTTGTTGTATGCCGGCCTGCTGTTTCCCGAGTTCCGTGACGCCGATCGGTGGCGCGAGGCCGGGCTGCGAATTCTGATCGATCAGAGCGAGGCGCAGACGCTCCAGGACGGCGTCCACTTCGAGCAGTCCACGTGCTATCACCGCTATTTCCTCGACACCTATCTGCATCTCCTGCTCCTCGCGGACCGTCACGGGATCGAGCTGCCGCAGACGATGGTCGGCCGCGTGAAGCAGATGACCGAGTTCCTGTTTGCCGTTCGGCAGCCTGACGGATCGATTCCAGTCATCGGCGACGCCGACTGCGGCGCGCTGATGCCGCTGGCAGCCGCCGCGGCCGACAGCCGCGGGGTGTTTGCCACCGCAGCGGTGATCTTCCGTCGGTCTGAGTTCGCGTGGGCCGCGAACGGGATCCGGCCGGACGTCTTCTGGCTGACGGGGCTGGAAGGCGTGGCTGCCTTCGATCGCATCGCGCCGGCGCAGCCGTCCAGCACCGCTTCCCGCGTATTCCCGTCGGGCGGCTACGCGGTCATGCGAACGGGATGGGAGCCCACGGCGCATCAAATCATCGTGGACATCGGGCCGCTCGGCTGCCCCATCAGCAGCGGGCACGGGCATGCAGACCTGCTCAGCATCCAAGGCTCGGTCTTCGGCGCGCCATGCTTCGTGGACGCCGGCACGTACTGCTACACGGCCGACGCCGAGTGGCGCGATTTCTTTCGCGGCACCGCCACACACAGCACCGTCATGATCGACGGCGCGGGCCAGTCGGAGCCCGCGGGTCCATTCGGATGGCGGCGGCGGCCACGCGTCAAACTGCGCGAGTGGCATTCGCATCCTGATTTCGACTTCCTGGATGCGGAACACGACGCATACCGGGGGCTGCCGGACCCGGTCGTTCACCGCCGCCGGGTGATCTTCGTCAAGCCGTCGTACTGGCTTCTCGCCGACGATCTGAGCGGGACCTCGCGGCATCAGATCGAGTTGACATTTCAGTTCGCGCCGATCGCCGTGACCCTCGGTCCACATCCCTGGGCGCGCGCGTCCGTCGCCGGCGGTCGTGCCCTGTGGATCTCTCCCTTCCCCGCCGCCCCCGTGCAGGCGTCGGTGAAATGCGGCGAGCTCCTGCCAACCCGCGGCTGGATTTCGACGGAGTACGGGCAACGGACCCCGGCGCCCATGCTCGTGTACTCGTCGCTGGTCGTCTTGCCGTGGAGGATCCTGACGCTGTTGCTCCCGGATCCGCAGGGGTTGTTGTCACCGCCGGGCGTCCGCCCGATCTACGACGAGAAAGGTTTGCCGACGGGCCTCACTTTCGATCGGCCTCGCCGGTCGGTTCGATTGAGCGAACACGCGGTCGTCGTCGAACGCGAATAGAAGAACACTGTCGTGGCAAGCAGGATCCGGAGCGTAAGCGACGGGAGCGCGCGGGCGTCGGGCCCCGCGCCAATCAAATAATGTGTGGGATCGCCGGCATCGTGAAGTTTGACCCCCGCGAGCGCGTGGAAGAGGACCGCCTGCGCCGCATGCGGGACGTCCTGCGTCACCGCGGGCCGGACGGCGAAGGACTCATGATCCGCGGGCCGGTCGGCCTGGCGCATCGGCGCCTCGCGATTATCGACGTCGAGGGCGGGCACCAACCCATGAGCAACGAAGACGGCAGCATCTGGATCACCTTCAACGGTGAGGTTTACAACCATGCCGAGCTCCGTCCTCGTTTGCAGGCGCGGGGGCACGTCTATAGAACACGATCTGACACCGAGACGATCCTGCATCTGTACGAGGATGAGGGCGATCGCGCTCTCGATCGACTGCACGGCATGTTTGCCTTTGCGCTGTGGGATGCGAACCGCCGGCGACTCCTCCTCGCGCGCGATCGGCTTGGGATCAAGCCGCTCTATTACACGCTGACCGGCACCGAGCTGCTCTTCGGATCCGAAATCAAGGCGCTGCTCGCGGCAGGGTCGATGCGGGCGTCGTTCAACGAGGAGGTGCTGCCCGAGTTCCTCGCGACGCGTTTCGTGTCGGGCGAGCAGACATTTTTCCGCGGCGTCCGGAAGCTGCTCCCCGGACACGTCTTGATCTGGTCAGGCGATCGGCACATGTCACAGCAGCGCTACTGGCGGCTTCCGGCTCCTGCCGGATCTGACAGGTCGCCCGGCTCGATTCGCCGTGAAGCGCGCATCCTTCGGTCCGATCTCGAAGGTGCGGTTGAGCGGCACCTGATGAGTGACGTCCCGCTCGGCGTGTTCCTCTCCGGAGGAATCGATTCGAGTGCGCTGGCGGCACTGGTCGCGCGGGCGACTTGCGATCGGATTCGCACCTTTGCGGTCGGCTTCACCGACAAGGATGCCAGCGAGTTGCCGTACGCCCGGATGGCTGCGGACCACGTGGGAGCGCACCATCACGAGGTGACGGTCCCGCCGGCGCAGTTCTTTAAAGCGCTGCCGCACCTCGTCTGGCAGGAAGACGAGCCGATGGCGTTTCCTTCCAGCGTTCCGCTCTATTTCGTCGCGGCGCTGGCCCGCGAGCACGTGAAGGTCGTCTTGACCGGTGAAGGCGCTGACGAGTTGTTCCTCGGATACAACCGCTACCGCGTGACGTGGTGGAACGCGCGGCTGGCGCGTGTCTACCACGGCCTGGTGCCATCGATGATCCGGTCGCATATCCAACGCGTCCTCGGCAAGCTGCCGGCCCGCGCCGGGCGACTCGCCGGCCGTACGTTTCTCGCCCTCGAGCCCAACGTCCGCACGCTGTTCTTCGAGAATTTCTCCGTGGTCCCGGAACGGATGCAACGCCGGCTCCTCCAGCGCCGGGATCTTCTGGAGGCTCGCGACCCGTACGAGGTCGTGGTGCGGTGCTTCGAGACCGCCGACGGCGATCTCCTCGATCGCATGAGCCGCACGGATCTTCAAACGTATCTCCTCGAGCTGCTGATGAAGCAGGACCAGATGAGCATGGCGGCGTCGATCGAGAGCCGCGTGCCCTTTCTCGACGATCACATCGTCGAGCGCGTCGCGGCATGGCCGAGCGCGCTGAAGCTCCGAGGGTGGCGGACGAAGGCGGTGTTTCGTGCGGCGGTCGACGACCTCGTTCCACCCCCGATCCTGATGCGGCGAAAAATGGGATTCCCGGTGCCGCTCGCGCGGTGGTTCAGGGACGGCTTCTCACCGCTTCTTGGTGAGTACGTGCTCGGCCCGCGGCCGGCCGCACGTGGCTATTTCGATCCGCCATACCTGCGGCGACTCGTCGATGAGCACCAGTCGGGGGCGGTCTCGCATGCGGATCGCTTGTGGCTGCTGATTAACCTCGAGATCTGGTTCCGGATCTTCTGTGACGGCGAAGATCCGGCACAGATGCCATGCGAATCCTCTGGGTGAAGGTCGGCGGCCTGTGGCCGCCGACCAGCGGCGGTCGAATCCGCAGCCTGCAGATCCTTTCCGAGCTGTCCCGTCGTCACGAGGTCATGCTCGTCACGACACACGAGAGCGACGCGGATCGCGACGGGCTCGCGCGCGCGGTGCCCCGATGCAACCGCATCATCTCGTTGCCGCATGTCGTGGCGAAAAAGGGGACGCCGGCCTTCACCCGGGCGCTGTGCCGCTCCTGGCTGTCGCGCGACCCGGTCGATCTCTGGCGGTGGCGAGTGCCCGGCCTTCGAGAGCAGGTTCAGGCGATCGTGTCCGCCGATGGATTGGATCTCTGCGTTGCGGACTTCCTGGTCGCGGCGGTAAACATGCCGTTCGGGCACGCCCGCGCTACGTGCGCAAGCATCCTGTTCGAGCACAACGTCGAGTACCTGATCTGGAAACGCCTGGCACGGATTGACCAGAACCCGGTGCGTCGTGCGTTACTGGAAATCGAATGGCGCAAGCTGCGCGCACGCGAGACTCAGGCCTGCCGCCGGGCTGATCTCACGATCGCGGTCTCTGAGGAAGACAGGCGGCAGCTCCAGAAACTGGCACCCGCCGCTCGAATCACCTCTGTACCGACCGGCGTCGACAGCGCGTACTTCCAGCCCGACGGGTTCAGGGAATCCCCCGCCCGCGTCGTCTTTACGGGATCGATGGACTGGCATCCCAACGACGATGGCGTCAGGTACTTCATCGACGCGATTCTGCCGCGTATTCGCGCGGAGGTACCCGATGTGTCCTTCGCCGTCGTAGGGCGGCAGCCCGGCGCGAGTCTTCGCGCCCTGGCCGAGCGCGCGGGAGTGATCGTGACCGGGCGCGTCGCCGACGTCAGGCCGTTCATCGGCGAGGCCAGCGTCTACGTGGTGCCCATCAGAGCGGGTGGCGGGACGCGCTTGAAGATTCTCGAGGCGCTCGCGATGGAAAAGGCCGTCGTGTCCACGACGGTCGGCGCCGAAGGCCTGCCGCTGGTGCCGGGCCGTCATTTTCTGTCCGCCGACGATCCGCAGCAGTTCGCGCAGTCAGTGGTCTCGCTTCTGAGATCGCCCGGCGAGCGCCGGCGTCTCGGCGAAGAAGGGCGGCACCTTGTCGAACGGCATCATTCCTGGGCGCGTGTCACGCGTGCCTTCGAAGCGCGATGTGAAGAAGTCGTTCGCAATCGAGGGTGACGTATCCGCCCCTGCGGCGGCCCTATCACGGAGCTTCCCATGCCTGTCCCCTTGACCTCGGAACCGGGGTCATGCGTGCTGTCGTAAACATCCTGGCCGCAATCGGCCTCCTGTTCTGTCTGACGATTGCGGGCGAGGCGCCGCGC
>JACQTH010000485.1 GCA_016210935.1 Acidobacteriota bacterium
GGCCCGGCCCGCGCGAAAGAGATCGCGCGGGCAGTCCGAGGCCTGCCGAGGCCCATCGTCGTCCACTCGTTCCTGTCGCCCTCGACCGGCCGCGCGCCGGTCAGTCAGATGTTCAGGCAAGAGTATAGGAAGTTGGTGAATTAGTGAATTGGTGAAGTAGTGATCTGGAAGTCTTTACTTCGCCAATTCACCAGCTCACCAATTCACCAACTCCCACTCACTTCATGACGATCACCTGCACATCGCCGGTGCGCCGCAGCACGTTGAGGCTGACGTCGAACGGATGCCGGTCGAAGGCCAGATCGACCGAGCCCTCCCCCACCTTCAGATTGCGAATCCGCAAACGCTCGACAACTTCCGGCAGCACGGGATGGACGCATCGGACCTGCCGCCGCGGTCCATCAATCGACAAGCCGAGACAGGCTTGCAGCATCAGGAACGGCGCGCCCGACGCCCAGGCCTGCGGCGCGCACGCCACCGGATAGAGGGTCGGTCCTTCACCCGGACGCCGGTGGAAGCCGCACACCAGCTCCGGAAGCCGATGCAGATCCACGAACAGGCTGGCGTCGTACAGGCCTGAAAGAATCCGCATCGCCAGATCCTTCAGACGATACCGTGCGAGCCCCGCCGCGATGATGGAGTTGTCATGCGGCCAGACGGATCCGTTGTGGTACGACATCGGGTTGTAGCGCACCTCCGCCGCGCCCAGTGTCCGCACCCCCCAACCGGAGAACATCTCCTCCTGAAGCAGGGTGGCCGCCGCCCGACGCGCGCGATCTTCGCGCACCATCCCGGTAAACAGGCAGTGACCCGGGTTCGACGAGCGGACGCGGCACGGCTGTTTGTCGCGATCGAGCGCCAGTGCGTACGTCGAAAGATCCTCGAGCCAGAACTCATGCTCGAATCGCTCGCGCAGCGCCGCTGCCCGGGTTCGGAACCGGATGACCTGATCCGTCCGGCCCAGCGCTTCCGCCAGGTCCGCGGCCCCCTCGAATGCGGCGTACACGTAGCCCTGAACTTCACAGAGGGCGATGGGCGGCTCCGCCAGCCGGCCGTCGGCGTGCGACACCGAATCTTGAGAATCCTTCCATCCCTGATGGACGAGGCCGGTCGGCGTGTGCCGCATGTACTCGACGAAGCCGTCGCCGTCGCGATCGCCGTAGTTCTCGATCCACCCGAGCGCCCGCTCGATGTTCGGCCAAATCGAGCGGACCAGATCGAGATCGCCCGTCCGGTCGTAATACGCCGCCGCGAGCATCACGAAGAGAGGCGTCGAGTCGACGCTGCCGTAGTAGCGGCCGAACGGCACCTCGCCGAGCGCGGCCATCTCGCCCCCGCGGAGCTCGTGAAGAATCTTCCCGGGTTCGGCATCCTGCCCGGGGTTGGTCGTGGTCGCCTGCGCGGCCGCCAGGAATGTCAGCACGCCGCGCGCGAGCTCTGGATCGAGCCAGAGCACCTGAAGGGCCGTGATGATACCGTCGCGCCCGAAGACGGTGCTGTACCACGGCACGCCCGCGTACGGGTATGACCCATGCGGCGTCGTGGAGATCATCATGTTCAGATCTGAAATCGACCGCTCGATCCATTCGTTGACCCGATCGTTCGAACAATCGATTTCGCATTGCCGCGCCCGGATCGCTTCCAGGCGCGTGGAGGCGGCGACGAAGGCGCGGTCGTACGGCAGGTGTTCAGCCGCCGGCGTGCGCTCTTCGCAATGAACGGACAGGTTGATCGTCGTCGTCTCGTGGGGAACGATTTCGACGGCGTAATCGATCAGCGACGGCGTGGTCCGCTGTGGCGGAGGGAAGCATTCAATCCGCGTCGTCCGCACCCTGCCGTCCAGGCCCTCGTACGCCAGGACCACGGTTCCCAGATCGGCACGATCGTTCAGCCGCCGTCCGCGTTCCGCGCGCGTGATGCCGCGCACCTCGAAGATGTCTGCGAAATCCGCGTCGAAATGGATCCTCAGCGACAGCGCGACGCGATTCAACCCGTAGTTCGAGAGACGAATCCGTTCGTAGCAGGCGCCCTGCCACAGAAACTTCGACCGGAACAGGTGCAGATCGCCGCGCCCGCTGATGAGATCGTCGCCTTCCATCAGGTCCGGATTCGTCAGATCCGCCGTAAAGAGGTCGTTCTCGTTCTTGACCGTGGAACTCAGAAGAAGCGGCCGGCGACCGCCGACCCGCAGCTCGAGGCGTGAGAGGTGGCGCGTGCCGTCGTGGTACAGTCCCTGTTCGCCAAGACCGTAAAGTTGGATGTCTCCGTATCGGTCGAAGACGCCGAACGTCTCACCATCCTTGAGCACACGCGTGCGATCTTCGACGCGCGACGTCAGCGCCCGGATGTAGTACTCACCTTTGACTTCGATCACATCTTCCACGACGCGCCCTCTGCGCGGCTGAGCGGCCGAGAAACAGGCTCAGCCGCGCTCGGCGCGGCCGCCCGCGCGGCCGCGCATCCAGTAACGAAGCTTCGGGCCATCGAAGAGTGTTTTCGCTTCGAGGCGAAGCTTCGTTATAACAACTCAGCATGAACCGGGCCAGCCCGAATGGGGTCAGGTCTAGAAAAACCAGTTCCTCGCCCCTCGCTGGGCGTCAAACTGATTTTTCTAGACCTGACCCCACGCAGCGGTTCGGCCGGCTCGGTTATGATGGGGTTCATGTCCGAGGCCTCGCCGCATCAAGACACGATTGCTCCTGCGCTGCTTGTCTCCATGCCTCAGCTGAACGACCCGAACTTCGCTCGAACCGTGGTCCTGCTCTGCCAGATGGGGCCCGACGGGGCCTGGGGGCTCGTCGTCAATCGCCCCACCGGCCAGGCCGCCGCGCCTGTTGACGCCGACGTCCTGGAACGCGTCACGGTCAAGCCGGCCGAACGCGCGTCCCGCGACAGCGCGCTGGAACTATGGTATGGCGGACCCGTTCAGCCCGATCGCGGCTGCCTGCTCCTGGGCGCCTGGCCGGACGATGGCGAAGCGTTGGAGTTGCTCGAGGGCTTGTACATTTCAGGGTCGGCGGCGGTGTTGCGCCGGATGCTCTTGGGACCCCCGCCTCCACGCGCGCGGCTGCTGATGGGATACGCGGGTTGGGCGCCGGGCCAGCTCGAAAACGAGCTGACCCAGTCGGCGTGGCTCATTACGTCGCCGGATCTCGACATCATCTTCGAGACCCGGCCCGAACAGATGTGGGAAGCCGCGATTCGGCGCCTGGGCGCGGATCCGTCGCTCCTGCAGATGAGTCCGGGAGTGCACTGAGAAGCTGCCGGCTCTCGGCTTTCAGCTATCAGCTGAGAGCTGACGGCTGACGGCTGAAAGCTGAGAGCTATCCTTCATGCCCGAAAGGCTGCAGATCCTGATTGCGGCCGCCGAGAACCTTGCGCGCTTCAAGCAGCGGCTCGCGGTCAACAGCGAGGTCCTCGCCTATTCGGACACCGATGCGCTCATTGCGCTCGATGTCATCACACAGCGCCAGCCGAGCGCGGTCGTGATCGAGCGCGACTTCGCCACCACGTCGCGCGGCGCAGCGTTGATCAATCGGCTGCGCGCCGACCCGGCGCTCGCTGGAGTGTTGATCCAACTGATTTCCCCCGAGGGTCTGCATGCTCCGGCGGCTCCAACGCCCGCGCCGGCGGTTGCGGGAGCCACAGCCACCACCGCGCCGGTGGCCCATCTTGATAAAGAAGGGACCCGGTTCGCGCGGCGTTATCCCATCAGACAGGGAGTCGAGGTCATCATCGACGGCAACCCCGTGACGCTCGTGGACTTATCCATAGAAGGCGCACAGGTCATTTCCCCGTCGCTTCTGCGGCCAAAGCAGCGCGTCCGGATCGTCCTCAGCGACAAGGGGACGTCGCTCCGCTATACGGGGACGATTGCCTGGGCGTCATTCGAGCTGCCGAGCCCGAATGTGCAGCGATACCGGGCGGGCGTCGCGTTCGTCAACCCCGAGCCGGACGCGATTTTGACGTTTGCGGAGCGCAACAAGGCCGATTAGCCCGATTTTCGTGGCTTCCGGCTTCAGCCGGAAGATCTTCCGCCTAAAGGCGGAAGCCACGATTTCTCCGATCTCTCACGTCGCGGAGGTCCACCTTTCGACGACTGAATCCTCTCTCACGATCGTATCGTCCCGATCCGATCCGGTGGAGATGATGGAAATCGGGACGCCGGAGATCTCCTCCAGCCGATCGATATAATCGCGCGCTTCCTCGGGCAGCTCGCGGTAGCGCCGGACGCCGCGTGTCGGTTTCTGCCACCCGGGCATCGCATCCAGCACCGGCTTGCAGGCGGCGAGCTGCTTCAGGTCCGCCGGAAAATCCTGGATGACATCGCCGCCGCATCGATATGCCGAGCAGATCGGAACGTGCGACAA
>JACQTH010000483.1 GCA_016210935.1 Acidobacteriota bacterium
GAGCCCTCCGCCCGCTTCCTGCTGGAACTGATACTCCTGCAGGCCCGCGAGGACGACCTTGGCCAGATGGCTGTAGCGGTAGTTCTTGGAGGAGGAGAGCGCGATCGCTTCCTTCAGCCGTCCTTCCTTCAGGTGCTTGGCCACCTGCGGCGCGTACAGCTTCGACTGGTTGCGCGCCTGGGTATAGGTGAAGATGCGCTCGATCGCCACGCCGATCGACCACATCGACATGAAGAAGAGGACCACGCCGATCGCCTTCGCCACAAACCCCATCTGGTTCCACATATGAAGAAGATCCATTGCCTCCGCCTCCAGTTCAGTTAACGCGAGCCGTGAAACGAATACCGGGATCGCAGTGGACCCCGGCGTTGACCCGAACGAAACGAAATCTTCCGCCTGAAGGCGGAAGCCACGAGCCAGGGCCTACTGCAGCGTGAAGTTCACCGTGACGGTCATGATGACCGGCACCGGCACGCCGTTGAGCAGCGTGGGCGTGAACTCCCACTGCCGGACCGCGTCCAGCGCGGCCTGATCGAGCAGCGGAATCGATCGCAGAACCTTCGCGTCCTTCACCTTGCCGTCCGGCCCGATGGTCGCCTCAATGATCACGACCCCCTGGACGCGCGCCTGCTGCGCGATCGGCGGATAGATCGGCTTCGCGTCGCGGACCTTCTGCGGCGGCTTGATGTTGCCGCCCACACGGACCGGCGCCGCTGGAGGCGGCGGTGGCGGCGGCGGCGCTTCCGGCAACCCGCCGACGACCCCTCCGACCACCCCACCCGGGATTCCGCCTTCCACACCTCCCGCGACCCCTTCGAATCCCGTGTTGATGCCGGTCTCGGGTTTGATTTCCGTGGGCGCCTGAACCGGTGCGGCCGCGGGGTTGACGTCCGGCGCCGGCACTTTCGGAGCGGCAGCCGCCGCTGGCGGTGGCGGTGGCGGTGGCGGCGGTGGCGGCGGCGGCGGAGCCGCGACAAACGCCATCATCGACGGCGGTGTCGGCAGGATGTCCGCGGCCATCAACGGAATGATGACGATGGCCGCGATGATGAGCGTATGGACGGCAATCGACAGAGGTACGGTGTACCACTTCCTGCTGCCGACCCTGATCGACGGGTTGATGACGTCACCGAACATGTCACGTGGCACGGGTTGTCTCCCTGGCGAAGAGCCGTCTTACCCTGTAGCGGCAGCGGCCCACAGGTCTGCCACAAGGCGGCCGATTATATCTGCACGAAAAAACATGTGTCAACGAGCTCCCGAGCCGGCTGGCCTGACCGTATCTGCTGGTCAGCAAAGCATTAGACACCGGTCGGCCGAAAATGGACCCTGAGCCGGGCTCACGCCCAATTGTCGCGCAGACTCGACAACCCTGTCGGCGCAAGCCCGGCTTAAGCGAACTTTCGTTACCCCGACCTGATCCGCATGGCGTAAAACGACCGGTACACGAACACCAGCGACCCCGCCAAGAAGAGGCCCGACAGGATGTGGCTGATGGTCGGCCCCGCATCGGCCGACAGCTGAACCGCCAGCTGGACTGCCAGCAGCCCGAACAGCGTCGTGAACTTGATGACCGGGTTCATCGCCACCGACGAGGTGTCCTTGAACGGATCGCCGACCGTGTCGCCGACGACGGTCGCCGCGTGAAGGTCGGTCCCCTTCCGTTTCAACACGACCTCGACGATCTTCTTCGCATTGTCCCAGGCGGCGCCCGCGTTTGCCATGAAGATCGCCTGGAACAACCCGAACAGCGCGATCGAGATCAGGTAGCCGATGAAAAAGTACGGATCGAGGAACGCGAACGCCAGCGTGGACAGGAACACCGTCAGAAAGATGTTGAACATCCCCTTCTGCGCGTACTGCGTGCAGATCTCCACGACTTTCTTGCTGTCGGCGACCGACGCGCGCTCCACGGCCTCCAGCCGGATGTTGGCCTTGATGAACTCGACCGCCCGATAGGCGCCGGTCGACACCGCCTGCATCGAGGCCCCCGTGAACCAGTAAATGACCGCGCCGCCGGTGATGAGGCCGAGCAGAAAGGGCGGGTGCAGCACCGACAGGTACTCGAGGTTCTGCGTGAGGCCGTCCGTCAGCAGTGCGATGATCGAGAAGATGAGCGTCGTGGCGCCCACCACGGCCGTTCCGATCAGCACGGGCTTGGCTGTGGCCTTGAACGTGTTTCCGGCGCCGTCGTTCTCCTCCAGCAGGTGCTTCGCGCGCTCGAAATCGACGTCGAAGCCGTAGTCGCGGCGAATCTCCTGGGCGACGTTCGGGATCTGCTCGATGACCGATAGCTCGAAGATGGACTGTGCGTTGTCGGTGACCGGTCCATACGAGTCGACCGCGATCGTCACCGGGCCCATGCCCAGAAACCCGAACGCCACGAGCCCGAAGGCAAAAACGGGCGCGCCGATCATGAGCGCGCCGAGCCCCAGCGTGCTGACGCCATATGCAATGGCCATCAACACGACGATCGCCGCCCCAAGCCAGTAGGCGCTGTAATTGCCCGCCACGAGCCCCGACAAGATGTTGAGCGACGCGCCGCCTTCCTGAGAGGACGTCACGACCTCCTTCACATGACCGGATTCCGTCGACGTGAAGACCTTGACCAGCTCGGGAATGATGGCGCCCGCGAGGGTCCCGCACGTGATGACGGTCGAAAGCTTCCACCAGAGGGTCCCGTCGCCCAGATCGCCGATGAGGAGCGCCGAGGCGACGTACGTCAGGAGAACCGACACGAGGGAGGTGAGCCAGACGAGCGTGGTCAGGGGCGCCTCGAAGTTCATCGCGCGCGCCTGGCCATACTTCGCCTGCGCCATGGCACCGTTGATCAGGTACGAGAGGCCGCTGGCGACGATCATCACGACGCGCATGACGAAAATCCAGACCAGCAGCTGAACCTGGATCACGGGATCGTGCACCGCAATCAGGATGAACGTGATGAGCGCGACGCCGGTGACGCCGTACGTCTCGAAGCCATCGGCGCTGGGTCCGATCGAGTCGCCCGCATTGTCCCCGGTGCAGTCCGCGATGACCCCGGGGTTGCGCGCATCGTCCTCCTTGATGTTGAAGACGATCTTCATCAGGTCCGATCCGATGTCGGCGATCTTGGTGAAGATGCCGCCGGCGATCCGGAGCGCGGCTGCCCCGAGCGATTCGCCGATGGCGAATCCGATGAAGCAGGGGCCGGCGTAATCGCCCGGGATGAAGAGCAGGATGCACAGCATCAGGAACAGCTCCACGCTGATGAGGGCCATCCCGATGCTCATCCCGGCTTTGAGCGGGATCGCGTGAAGCGGATACGGGCCGCCACGCAGACTCGCGAACGCCGTGCGGGAGTTCGCGAACGTGTTGATGCGAATCCCGAACCAGGCCACGCCGTAGCTGCCGCCGATGCCGA
>JACQTH010000528.1 GCA_016210935.1 Acidobacteriota bacterium
ATGCACTTTCGTGAACAGCGCCTGGCAGATCGCGTAGAGCGCGGCAAAGACCGCGAGCACGCAGCTGTGCCCGCCCGGTGAGACGCGGGTCGACCACGCGGCCAGCAGCATGAAGAATGGGAACATGACCGAGCAGTAGCGTCCGAGCCCCTCATACCAGCCGCTCGACAGCGGCACCCACAGATTCGCCAGCACGAACAGCCCGTACGCGGCGCCGAAGCGCCACCAGATCGCCGGGATCGACAACACCACCGCGATCGCCGCCAGACCGTTGAGCGTGTCGTACGGCGCAATCTTCTGCGTCGTCAAGTACGCGAACGGCCGCGTGGCCAGCGCCGTGATCAAGTCCCACAGTTGGGTGCCTGGAACACCACCAGGGTGATAGTTCCAGCGCTGGATGCTGTACACCCACTCCAACGGTGACCCCGTCTCCACGTAGACGAACACCGAATAGAGCACGATGCCGAGCGTGAACGCCATCACCGCGACCGCCGCCTTGAACGCCTGACGAGTGTCCGCGCGGGCGTGGCTGAACGCGATCCAGGCGACGGCAGGCAGAGCATAGATGCCGTTGGGCCGGGTGGCCGTCATGACCGCGCCGGCCATTCCCGCCAGCGCCCACTTTCGTGTCCGGAATCCGTAGAACGTCAGCAGCGTGAAGAGGAGAAACACGCTTTCGGCATAGATCACGCCGAAGAAAAACGCGAAGGGGAAGACCGCGGTATAGATGACGGCCCGGGCCGCTTCGTCTTCAGCCAGATCGAGACGTGCGAGCCGGTAGAGCACGACCATCGCCCCGATGAACGCTCCCCACGAGACGATGATGCCGGCCAGAAAGTAGTTGAAGATACCGCCGCCAAGGACGAACCCCAGATAGCCCGTGAGCGCCGGATACACGGGGAAGAAGGCGTAGTCGTTGGGTCGGCCGGGGATGTACTCGTATCCCAGGCGCGCGAGGCCGGCATACCAGCCCGCGTCGTAGCGCGCGAAGGAATCCCAGAACGCGTGCGGCTGCCGGAGCACGGTGAACTGCTCGCGCTGATACAGCGGAAACACCACGTTGGCGAAGAAGCCGAGCAGCGCGGAAAAGATCCGCCAGCCGAGCGCGAACAGGACAATGCGCACGAGGGTGCGGGATTCGGGCCGCATGCGGCGAGATTGTAGCAACGGAGAGGATGGGACGCGCGGAGGTGCCTCGGTGCCGGTGCGTATGCCGGGCGAGAGTGCCTGTGTGCTCAGTGCCGGTGCGTCGCCGCGGTCAGAACCTCACGACTCCCATGAAATACAGGCCGCTCATCTTCAGATCGCCCGCGTCCTGCTTCACCAGATAGTTCACATCGATCCGGCGGTACCCCACCTGGCCGCCGAAGTGGTCGGTATAGTTGACGGTGCCGTAGAGGTCGAAGTCGACGTATTTCCCGTCGTATTCCTCGTCGATATCCGGCACGGCAAAGCCGGTTACTTCGGCGGTGATGGAGATATTCGGCGCCACATACACTCGTCCTATCCCGCCGAGCGCCGGTATCGGCGCGCGCGCCCGCGCGAATTCAGTAGAGACGAGCGGGCTCGCCACGGTTACAGAAACGTCCGTGTATTTCGCTTCCGTAATGAATCCTGCAAAGCCACGTTCGCGGTAGATGAAATCGTATTCGTAGCCAATCCGCCACGCCCGCCATTCCAGCAGCCCCTCGACCGGAACGCCGAACCGGAAGCGCTGCCCGTTGAAGATGATTTCGCGGTTGATGGTGGTCGCCGCCGTGTACTTGATCGGCACATACGACAGCCGGAATTTGTGCTTGGTGGCCGGCCGGCCGACGAGACGGAACTCGGGGAAGTTGTTCTTCTCGATTCCCAGATCTGCCACGAAATCCACGGTCGTCCCGCGAATGCCGAGCGATTCGCTCGTCACCAGAATCTGAGGCGTGGGGCTCCACAGCCCGGCGGCGAATTCGACGTGGTACGTCTCGCCCGTGGCGCGGTCCGTACCGTATCGAATCTGTGACGAGGCCATGGACGGGACGAGAACGACGGCCGCCAGAACTGCAGCAGGGATCAACTGTCGAATCGGGATGAGCATTGTTAGAGTGCCTGGGGTGCCTAGGGGTGCCTGGAGTGCTGAAACGCCCCGAACCTGGGTGTCGCACCTAAGGCACCCTGGGCACTTTAGGCACTTCAGGCACTCTCTACACCTGCTCAACAGCAAGCTCAGTGCCACTATTCCAGGCACGTGCCCATCTCACCGCCGCTGACGCGATGATGATGAGCACGCAGACCATCATGATGATGGTGAGAATCGTCTGGATGTAGCCCTGCACGCTCAGCGCGGGGTTCTGATCGAGGGCGAGCGGCCAGAAGTTGTCGCGGACGCTCATGAAGCCCCCGATTAGGGTCGTTGTCGAGACGAACGCGAGAGGAACCATCGTGACCCACGCGTAGCGCGCCTTGCCGGCGTTGACGATCACGGTCGTGCCGACCGTAAGGGCGACGGCCGCCAGCAACTGGTTCGCGATGCCGAACATCGGCCAGATCGTCGAGATCGTCCCCGTCCAGATGAAGTAGCTCCACGAAAAGACGATGATCGCGGTGGCGATGACGGAGCCTGGCACCCAGTCGGCGCGGGCGAACGGCTTGTAGACGCGTCCCAGCGACTCCTGCACGAGGAAACGGCCGATGCGGGTTCCGGCGTCGATCGTCGTCAGGATGAAGAGCGCCTCGAACATGATCGCGAAGTGGTACCAGTAATCCATGAACCCGATCATGCCGGGGATGCGGCTGAGAATCACTGTCATCCCCACGGCAAGCGACACGGCGCCGCCCGTGCGCCCCGCGACCGTCTCGCCGACCTCGGCTTCGAGGGTCGACAGGTTCACCGTCTCCATCCCGAGTTGCTGGAACGTGGCAGGGCTCGTGTTGATGGCGAAGTAATCCCCAGGCTCCAGTGAACAAGCGGCGATGATCGACACGACGCCCACCAGGCCCTCCATCAACATCGCGCCGTAGCCGATCGGCCGGACGTCCAGCTCGTTGCTGATCATCTTCGGCGTCGTGCCGGAGCTGACCAGCGAGTGAAACCCGGATATCGCGCCGCAGGCGATCGTGATGAAGGCAAATGGATAAAGAGATCCGGGGATGATCGGTCCGCCCCCGCCGACGTACTCCGTGAACGCCGGCATCTTCAGCTCGGGGTTCACGACGATGACGGCGGCGACCAGCAGCATGATGGTGCCAATCTTCATGAACGACGAGAGATAGTCCCGTGGTGAGAGCAGCAGCCACACCGGCAGGACGGACGCGGCGAACCCGTAGAGTGCGAGGATGATGACGAGCTGTTGTCGAGGAATCTGGAGCCACTCGCCGAGGCCGGATGCCGCGATGGGCTTGCCGAGCACCACGGCCAGGAGCAGGCCGATGACGCCGATGAGGGTCGCCTGGCGGATCGCACCCTTTCGCCAGCGATACATCAACATTCCCATGAACATCGCGAGCGGGATCGTGGTGCCGATGGTAAAGACGCCCCAGGCGCTCTCCATCAGCGCGTTCGTGAAGACCAGGCCCATGCCCGCCATCGCGATGACGATGATGAAGAGGACGGCGACGACAGCAGTAGCCCCGGCCACGGTGCCGATTTCGGCGCGCGCGATCTCGGCCAGCGATCGGCCGCCGCGCCGCGTCGACGCCCACAAGACGATGAAGTCTTGAACGGCGCCGGCCAGGCAGACCCCGCCGACGAGCCAGATCAGGCCGGGGGCGAATCCGAATTGCGCGGCGAGGACGGGGCCGATGAGGGGGCCGGCTCCGGAGATCGCCGCAAAGTGATGGCCGAACAAGACCCAGCGGGAGGTCGGAAAGTAGTTGTGCCCGTCGTACTGGGCGTGCGCCGGCGTCGTGCGGGTCGCATCGAGCGCCATGATGCGGGCAGCGATGAACGCACTGTAATACCGATAGGCGATCACCATGATGCCCAGGACGGGGAGGATGATGTACAAGGCTTGCATGGAACGCGTCATTCTACCCTACGTCAGGAACGCCCTGCAGAACCTCCGTGGCCGGACCTTCGTCTATACTCGAACTACATGGGCCCTCCGGCGTTCCGCGCGCTGCTTCCCTATCTTCTCCGATATCGCCGCCCGTTCGCGCTCGGCCTCGGCTGCGTCGTCGTCACGACGGCGGTCTCGCTCACGGCGCCGTGGGTGCTGCGGTACGCGGTCGACGATCTGACCGTCGGCGTCACCCGGCAGAAGCTGGCGCTCTACTCGGCCCTGCTGCTGGCGATCGCCATCGTGAGCGGCTGTTTCCGGTTCCTGATGCGCCGGATCATCGTCGGGGTGTCGCGTCACCTCGAGTACGACCTGCGAAACGACTTCTTCGTGCATCTCGAGCGGCTGCCCCTCGCCTACTTTCAGGCGCATCGGACGGGCGATCTCATGTCGCGCGCGACCAACGACCTGAACGCCGTCCGGATGATGATCGGCCCTGCGGTGATGTACACGACAAACACCGGGATCGTCTTCATCGTGGCGCTGATTCTGATGACCTCGCTCGACGCGTGGCTGACGCTCGTGGCCCTCATTCCGCTGCCGTTCGTGTCGATCTCGGTTCACCTGTTCGGCAAGGCGATTCATACGCGGTTCGAGCGGATTCAGGCGCAGTTGTCCGATCTCAGCGCGGTGGCGCAGGAGGCGCTGTCGGGCGTGCGGGTCGTGCGCGCGTACCGACAGGAAGGGACGGAAATCGCGCGATTCAAGCAGGCCAACGACGAGTACGTCGAGCGGAACCGCCAGCTCGTGATGCTTCAGGGGTTCTTCTATCCGAGCATGGGATTGTTTCTGGGTCTCGGGTCGCTGCTGGTCCTGTGGCTGGGGAGTCAGGAAGTCATTCGCGGGCGGATCACGCTGGGCGAGTTCGTGGCGTTCAATTCGTACCTGGCGATGCTGTCGTGGCCGATGATTGCATTCGGATGGGTCACGAACATCCTGCAGCGCGGAATGGCGTCGTGGAAGCGGATGCTGCAGGTGCTGTCGGCGGAGCCGACGATTGTGGATCTTCCGGCTAAAGCCGGAAGCCACGAAGAAAGCGGAAGCCACGAAGATTCATCTCTCGTGGCTTCCGGGTCTTCTCTCGCAGCTTCCGGCTTTAGCCGTGCGACGCGATCGGTGTCGAAGTCGGCCGATGGCGCGGATGCGCGCCGGAAGATTAGCGGCGCGATTGAGTTCCGGAACCTGACGTTCACCTATCCGACGGGGTCGACACCGGCGCTGGAGGGCATCTCGCTTCGAATCGATCCGGGCCAGACGGTGGCGCTCGTCGGCGCGACCGGCTCCGGCAAGAGCACGCTCATCAGCCTGCTGCCGCGGTTGCACGAGCCGCCCGCCGGTACAGTCCTGGTTGACGGCGTCGACATCCGGGACATCCCGCTCGCCGTGCTCCGGAAGGCGATTGGCTTCGTTCCGCAGGAGCCGTTTCTCTTCTCCGACACGATTGCCGAGAACATCGCGTTTGGCCTGCGCGCTGATGGGACACCCGACGGACGTGAGCGAATCGAGCGCGCCGGCGCCGTCGCGAGGCTGGACAAGGATCTGCCGTCGTTTCCGAAGGGCTACGACTCGATGGTGGGGGAGCGAGGCATCACGCTGTCAGGAGGGCAGAAGCAGCGAACGGCCCTGGCACGGGCGATCGCGATCGAGCCGGCGATTCTGATTCTCGACGATGCGCTCTCGGCCGTCGACACCTACACGGAAGAGGAGATTCTGTCACGGCTGCGTGGAGTCATGCGCCAGCGCACGTCGATCATCGTCTCGCATCGGATTTCGACGGTCCGGGACGCCGATCGGATCTTCGTCCTCGATCGCGGCCGAATCGCCGAGCGAGGGCGGCACGACGAACTGATCGAGCGGGGTGGGGTGTACGCGGCGTTGTATTCGAAGCAACTGTTGGAGGAGGAACTGGCGGCGACATGACAGTGGGCAGTGTGCAGTTGGCGGCAGCGTCGTCTGAAAAGGGGCCGCGCGGCGGCGCGGCCCTTCTCAAGCGGCACTTCTCAAATTGCTACTGCCCACTGCCCACCGCCCACTTTCACTCATGCACGAAGAAGAGGTTCTCGGCAAGGCGTATGACGCGCGGCTGATGCGCCGGCTGCTGGGCTACCTGAAGCCGTATCGGCTGCAGGTCGTCCTCGCGCTCGCAGCCATCATCGGCTTCTCGGGCCTCCAGCTGGTCCAGCCGTATCTGATGAAGGTGGTCATCGACGACTACATCGCGGTCGGATCGCTGGACGGTCTGGGATGGATAGCGCTGCTGTTTCTCGTGATTCTGTTGGGGTCCTTCTTCCTCGAGTTCGCGCAGACCTACACGATGCAGCTGACCGGCCAGCGCGTCATGTCGGACATGCGCGGCGAGATTTACCTCCACCTTCAGCGGCTCGATCTGCGCTTCTACGATCGCAATCCGGTCGGCCGCCTGATGACGCGGGTCACGACCGACGTCGACGCCCTGAACGATCTCTTTGCGTCGGGCGTGGTGACGGTCTTCGGCGACATCTTCACGCTGGCCGGCATCATGATCGTGCTCCTGATCATGGATTGGCGTCTCGCCCTGGTGGCGTTCTCGGTCCTGCCGCTCATCGTGCTGGTGACGCAGTGGTTCCGGCGCAACGTTCGTGAATGGTATCGCACGGTCCGGATCTGGATCGCGCGCATCAACGCGTTCCTGCAGGAGAACATCACCGGCATGTCGACCGTGCAGCTGTTCCGGCGCGAGCGGGTGAACTTCGAGCGGTTCGACCAGATCGATCGCGCGCATCGGGACGCGAATATCGCCTCGATCTTCTACTACGCGGTCTTCTATCCGGCCATCGAGCTCGTCGGCGCGCTCGCCTCGGCGCTCATCATCTGGTTCGGCGGCGGATGGGTGATGGGCGGGGCGCTGACGCTGGGATCGCTGGTCGCGTTCCTCCAGTACTCGCAACGGTTCTTCCGGCCGATCAGCGATTTGTCCGAAAAATTCAACGTGCTGCAGGCGGCGATGGCGTCCTCGGAGCGCATCTTCACGCTGCTGGACACGCCGGTCCTGATCACCTCCGCCGAGACGGCACACGGGAACCCCGCGACGTCGCTCCCGGCAGTCCCCTCGACCCGTTCGACAAGCTCAGGGTCGACGGTGAGCGGAGTCGAAGCGTCGACCGCGCTCGGAGACGGCCCTTCGACTGCGCTCAGGGCAGGCCCTTCGACTGCGCTGCGGGCAGGCCGCATTGAGTTCGATCATGTGTGGTTCTCATACGACGAGGCCCGGCTAAAGCCGGGCACTACGAACCATCACGACCATGTGCTGCGCGACGTGTCGTTCGTGGTCGAGCCCGGCGAACGCGTCGGCATCGTCGGGTCAACCGGATCGGGCAAGACGACGCTCATCAATCTGCTGCTGCGGTTCTACGACGTGAATCGCGGCCGGATCACGATCGACGATGTCGATATCCGTGAGCTGAATCCGAAGGACCTGCGGGGGCTCTTCAGTCTCGTGCTGCAGGACGTGCATCTGTTCTCCGGCACGATCGCCGGCAACATCCGCCTCGGCGACGATCGCATTTCCGATGACGATGTTCGTCGCGCCGCGCGGGCCGTTCACGCGGATCACTTCATCGAGCGGTTGCCCCAGGGGTACGACAGCCCCGTCGCGGAGCGCGGCGCCACGTTGTCCGTCGGGCAGAAGCAGCTGCTCTCGTTCGCGCGCGCGCTGGCCTTCCGGCCCCGCATGCTGGTCCTCGACGAGGCGACGTCGAGCGTCGACACGGAGACGGAGCAGCTGATCCGCGACGCGCTGCACGTCCTGATGGCGGGGCGCACGACGATCGCGATCGCGCATCGGCTGTCGACGATTCAGGACATGGACAAGATCCTCGTGCTGCACAAGGGTGAGCTGCGCGAATCCGGCACGCACCAGCAACTGCTCGCCGCGCGCGGCATTTACTATCGGCTGTATCAGCTCCAGTACAAGGAGCAGGAAGCGCTTATTGCGGGATCGTGACGTCGCCGAGCGGCAGCGGCCTTGACGGAATTGGCGTGGGCGGCGCGGGCGTGGGCGGCGGCGAATGCATGCGTCCAGACCGCCCGAGCAGGCGATCGATCAAACGCGGCTGCGCGCTGTTCGGGCTCCAGCCGAGACGGAGCACCGTGACCCCGACGGTCTGACGGCCGAACTCCAGCGCTTCGATGCAGCTCCAGATGTAGATATCGACCTTCCGGCCCTGCACCGCCGGCCCCGTGTCCATGATCGTGTAGATGCCGGTATGCTGCTCCTGCCGCGCGTCGATGCGAATCACCGAGCCGACCGGAAGGATGGTCGGATCGGCTGCCGCCACCCCACTGCGGGGCTGGACCCCCGATGCCGTCGTCGTACCTTTGCAATAGGCGGTCGCGGTGAAATTCATGCGCGTTCCCGGGATGAGCGATTGGCCGCTTTGCTCGTCCTGCGCGTGACGCGCCGCGAACTTCGAGTCGAAGGTCGTCGCCTCGTACAGCAGCACGAAGCCGGCTACGGCGACGATCGTCCCGAACGCACGGGAAGCGGCGTGTGGCATAAGAACGGAGGTTCTTGACGACGGTTCTCAACGGAGGTTCTGGACAAAGGTTCTCAACGAGCGTTCTGAAGTAACGTCGAACCTTCGTGAAGAACCTTCGTCGAGAACCTTCGCCGAGAACCCTCGTGCAGAATCTCTCCGATGACTTTCGACTTCAGACTTCCGACTTCTGACTGGCACGAGTCGAGCCATCGTGCCCGGCGTGTCGTTTCCGCGCTTCGAGAAATGTCTTCGCGACCCAGAAACTGGCGACCGCCAAGAGCAGCGCCCCAAGCGTCGATCCGATCACGAACGGCCAGAGCAGCGGCCGAAGGTGATCGAACAGCTCACGCCAGAAGGCGCGGCTGAAGATCGACAGCGCGAACAGGCCCTCGAGCTCGCGACCGAGACCTGACGGGATCGGTGCCTGCAGGATCGCCGCGCCCACGATCGTCGCCAGCGTGTAGTAGGCGGCGATGATCCAGGGCAGATTCGAATAGACGCCCAGCAGCACCGCCACACGATTCAAGCCGAGCGCGAAGGCGAACGCCACGCCCAGGATCGTGTGAAGACCCAGCAGCGGCGAGAACCCGAAGAACACGCCCAGCGCATACGCGGCCGCGATACGTCTCGGCGTGTCGTGCAGGTGCAGCAGCGCCTCGAGCCACTTCAGGTTCGCCCATCTAGCGAAGCTACGCCTCATACCGACCAGCTCCGCTTCGCTAGATCACGAAGCTTTCTTCAATAGCCCCGCTACGCGGGGGGCTAGCCGTGCTTGGTCAACCATAATGTGACACTTCGTACACATTCTGGCAGTGCAAGCACGGCTAGCCAGCGTCGCGCGAAGGCCAGCCATCAGCGGAAATGCGCAAACCCCGGCGGCAGCTCCTCCTCGCGCCCACCGTACTGCAGCACGACGCGCCGATCCGCGGTTATGCTGCCGACGCGGGTCAGCCGGACGCGCCCGAGCCGCGCCACGGCGTCGAGGCGGCGGCGCACCCTGGGCGCGCTCGTGAAGAGAAGCTCGTAATCGTCGCCGCCGGCAATCGCCCGGTCGATCGCCGGCTGGCCGTGCGATTCGAACCAGCGTCTCGCGGGCGGGGCGATCGGCAGCGCGTCGGCCTCAAGCGCGGCGCCGACGCCGCTCGCGGCGCACAACTGGCGCACCGCGTCACCGAGGCCATCGCTCAAGTCGATGCACGACGACGCCGCGCGATGACTGGCGAGGGCGCGTCCGAGCCGGACCCGCGGTTCCGGTCGCAAAAAGCGTTCAATGCAGCGCGAGAATTCGGCCTCTTCTTCCGAATCCCGAACCCCCGCCTCCGCGCTGCGCGCTTCGGCGAGGCTCGCCGAAGTTCGCTCTGTCTGGTCATGCGAACGAAGGCGGCCGAATCCCGAATCCCGTCTTTCACGCAGCCACTCCAGGCCCGCGGCGGCCGCGCCAATCTCGCCGCTCACCCAGAGGTCGTCGCCGGGGCGTGCCCCGCGCCGCGCCAGGATTCGCCGTCGCCGCACGGAACCGATGGCCGTCACGTCAACGAACAGGACGTTCGGCGAATTCGAGATGTTTCCCCCGGCGAGCGTGACCCCAAACTGCGAGGCGAGGGCGAGAAATCCATCCAGGAACCGATCGATGGCCGCCAGCTCGGTGCGCGCCGGCAGCCCCAGCGACAGCACACAGGTCAGCGGCCTGGCGCCCATCGCGGCGAGATCGCTCAGATTGACGGCCAGCGCGCGATACCCGACCGCATCGAGCGGGACGAAGGACCGGTCGAAGTGCACGCCGTCGACGAGCGCGTCCGTCGTAATCGCGAGCTCTTCGCCGCGGCACCGCTCCATGACGGCCGCGTCATCGCCGGGGCCGACCAGAATCCCGGGCGCACTCTCGGGCAACCGCGCCTTGATGCGGGCGATGAGCCCCAGCTCGCCCAGCTCGCCGACGGTCATTTTTAGCCGGGGCTCCGCCCCGGACCCCGGCTCGGTCGCTCGCGGGGACCCCGCGCATCCGCGCGGTCCCAACGAATTCGAGCTGGACCGGTCGCACGGCCACGCCCCGCTCCGCTCCCTCGCGGGCGCGCTGTGCGCGCCGCCGTTATGCGGCAAGGAGGAGACCCTCGTTGAAATCCGCATAACGGCCCAGACCGGGGCTGCGTCACTTGGCGTACTCGACCGCGCGAGTCTCCCGGATGACGGTGACCTTGATCTGACCGGGGTATTCCAGCTCGTTCTCGATGCGCCGCGCGATGTCCTTCGAGAGCCAGACCGCTTCTTCGTCGGTCACCCGTTCGCTCTCGACGAGGATGCGGATCTCGCGTCCGGCCTGGAGCGCGAAGGCCTTCGAGACGCCCTTGAAGGAATCCGCGATGCCTTCGAGCTTTTCGAGCCGCTTGACGTACGACTCGAGAATGTCCCGCCGGGCGCCGGGCCGCGCCGCAGAAATGGCGTCGGCGGACTGGACGATCATCGCTTCGAGCGACGGCCAGTCAATGTCCATGTGATGGGCGGCGATCGCGTTGATGACGGCCTCGGGCTCGCCGTGCTTGCGGAGAAAGTCGAGGCCGACCTCGAGATGCGTCCCCTGCATCTCGCGATCGATCGCCTTGCCGATGTCGTGGAGGAAGGCCGCGCGCGTCGCGACGTGCGCGTCCAGGCCGAGCTCGCGGGCCATCATGCCGGCCAGATACGCGACTTCCGTGGAGTGATTCAGGACGTTCTGGCCGTAGCTGGTCCGGAACTTCAGCCGGCCCATCAACCGATGCACCTCGGGATGCAGGTCATGGAGGCCCAGCTCGAACGCGGCCGCCTCGCCGTCCTTCCTGATGCTCTCTTCGATCTCGGCTTGGACCTTCTCGACGACCTCCTCGATGCGGGCGGGGTGGATGCGCCCGTCGGCGATGAGTCGCTCGATGGCCTGGCGCGCGACCTCGCGGCGGTACGGATCGAATCCGGACAGAATGATGGCGCCGGGCGTGTCGTCCACGATCAGGTCGACGCCGGTGGCCGTTTCCAGCGCGCGGATGTTGCGCCCCTCGCGGCCGATGATGCGGCCTTTCAGGTCGTCGCTCGGGAGATCCACGACCGACACCGTCGTCTCGATCGCGTGCTCCGCGGCGCTGCGCTGGATGGCATCCGTGACGATGTGCCTGGCCCGGGCCCCCGC
The DNA here is from genome assembly GCA_016210935.1 of Acidobacteriota bacterium. GTDB lineage: Bacteria > Acidobacteriota > Vicinamibacteria > Vicinamibacterales > JACQTH01 > JACQTH01. The sequence goes on from JACQTH010000528.1 coordinate 11,712, forward strand.
CGTCTCCCGGGCTTCCGCTTCGAGGCGCTTCACCAGGTTCGCGGCGTCCCGGCGCGCGTCGTTCTCGATCTGCTTGAGCAGGATCTCCTTCGCCTCGTCCGCCGTGAGGCCGGCGACGCGCTGGAGCTCGCGCTGCTGGTCTCGCACGAGCTCGTCGTAGCGCGTGACCTGCGCCTGCACCAGTCGCTCCTGTTGGACGCTGCGGCGCTCCCGGCTGGCCAGTTCCTTGTCCTGCGCGTCGGCCAACGCGAGGCGCTCGGTGAGCTTGTCCTCTTTTCGCGAGAGGACGTGCTCGAGCTGCTCGAGTTGCTGCCGCCGCTCGCGCACCTGGCGATCGGCCTCCAGCAGGAGCTCGTGCGACTGTTGCTTCGCTTCGAAGAGCGCTTCCTTCCGTCGTGTGTCGGCGTCCCGTTCGGCGTCCTTGATGAGACGCGCGGCCTGGCCTTCGGCGTCGCGAACGAGCTGCGCGGCCCGTTCTTCGGCGCGGCCGACGGTCTCGGCCGCGAGGCGTTTCCGCGCCGCAATCCAATAGAGCAACACCCCGGCCGCGATGGCCGCCGACGCGAGGAGGGTGATCAATGCCAGCACGTAGGTGCCCATCGTGGTAGACCGGCCGACTTAGCGTGCCTGAAGTGCCCAGGGTGCCTGAAGTGCCTGGGGTGCCCGAAGAACTGAAGCGCCTTTAAGTGCGTCCGTCAGGCACTCGTGGCACCCTCGGCACTCTAGGCACCTTAGGCACTCCAGGCACTCTAGGAAGGAGAAAAGAAAGGCCCCGCTTTGCCGTGTGGGGAGGTCGGATGAACCTGCTCAAAGCAGGTGGAACCGCTGTGTGAGCCGCGCTTCAGGCTTCCTCGTGCTGAGGCATGCACACCACGCAGCTTCGCGATTCTCTTGGTGTTGATGTTGGCTCAAACGAGCCTCCGAACCATCACGCGCAAAGCAGGGAACTCAAACTCGGCCTTGATCTTAACGTTCGGCCCCGAGACGGTCAAGGCGAGCAGGACTTGAGCAGGACTAAGCACCCTCGTCAAGCACCTTCGTCATCAGCTGCTCGAGCGCGGCCGTGCGTTCGGCCAGGCACCGGTTCGCGATCTGCCAATCCTCGCCGTCGCGGCAGCGGAAGAACTCGTCCGCGATGTTGAGCGCGGCAATCACGGCCAGCCGCACCGTGTCGCCGGCCGGGGTCGCGTCGGCCGCGGCGCGCAGCTTCTGCTCGACGTAGCTGGCCAGGGCGTTCAGATACGGCTCGTCGAGATCGCTGCGGATGGGGTAGCGCTGTCCGAGAATCTCGACGCGCGTGACCCGATCGGCCGTCACAGCTCCAACGCCTCGATCTGTTCGAGCATCTCCGCCACACGCGAGCGGATCAGGTCGCGCTCCTCGCGCAGGAACGACATCTCCGCGGTCGCGCCTTCGGCTTCCGAGACCCTCGACCGCATGGCGTCGACTTCACGCGTCAACCGATCGTTCTCGGCGGTGAGCCGCGCGTGCTCGCGGCGCAGATGCTCGACCACCGTCACGAGCCGCTTGACGCGATCCTCGAGGCGATCGATCGGATGCAGATCCAGACTCCGAGGGGCGGTGATGGGTTTGGGCATAAAAGAAACCTCTTCTCCAGGGACCAGGGGCCAGGGGCCGGAAAAAGAGCTTCTGTGAGAAACAGGCGGCTCGCTTCGCGATCCCTGGTCCCGAGGCTCCGGTCCCTCGTCCCTATCTCCTGATGGCCCCGTGCTCGCGCGCCAGCGCCGAAACGATCGCGATCAGGGCTTCGTCCACCTCCGCGTCCGTCAGCGTCCGATCGCTGGCGCGAAACGTCAGCCGAAGCGACAGGCTGGTCTTGTCTTCCGGGATCCCCCGGCCGCGATAGCGATCGAACTCGCGCACCCGCTCGAGCGTGTCCGGCGCGGCGGCGAGGATGGTCGCACGAACCTGCTCGGCAGGCAAGCGTTCGTCGACCAGGATCGAGATGTCTCGAGCGATTGATGGGAAGCGGGGCAGCGGTTCGACGCGAAGATCTTCACCGGGAGCGGCGGCCGCCAGGGCGTCGAGGTCGATTTCCGCCGCGTACACGTCGTCGCTACGAGGCAAATCGAGCGCCTCGACGACGGCGGGGGCGACCTGGCCGAGGACGCCCACCCTCACGCCTCGGCTCTGTACCCGCGCCCGGCGTCCGGCGACCAGATACGCGGCCCCCTCTTCAGCG
>JACQTH010000521.1 GCA_016210935.1 Acidobacteriota bacterium
CAGCACCTGCAGACGCGCGCGGATGTCGATCCGAAACGGATCGGCATCTGGGGCCTGTCGTACGGCGGCGTCCTGACCGCGCAGGCGCTCGCGCGAAACTCCGACATCTTCGTCGCCGGTGTGGATCTCGCCGGCGTGCATCTGTGGGGCAGCTCGGTCGATCCGGAGAGCGTGTCGTACCGATCGTCAGCCATCGCGGAGATCGCGAAATGGAAGTCGCCGGTGCTCCTGGTGCACGGAGACGACGATCGGAACGTGGCGTTTGCGCAGACGACCGGGTTGGTGCAGCTCCTCCGCGCGCACAACGTCGAGCACGAGCTGATCGTGTTTCCGGACGACGTCCACGAGTCGCTGCTCTACAAGCGGTGGATGTATACGCTGGATCGGATGGAGGATTTTCTGCGGCGTCACCTCGCAGGTGGCTCGCGGATGACGACCGAAGGGCGATGAGATCTTCCGCCTGAAGGCGGAAGCCACGAGGAGAGCCCGGCTAAAGCCGGGCGCCGCGACAATCATTCTGGGCGGTCGTCGTGTGCGGCCAGCCCGTCATGTTTGAAAGGACCTCTGGGCGGCGGACTGGGGAACGAGCCGAAGCACCGCGTCGACGATGTGGCGGGCTGAGATGCCGAACCGGTCGAGCAGCTCCTCGGGCCTGCCGCTGCGCGGAATCTCACGAACGGCCAGGCGCGTGACCGCCACCCCATCAGCCGCGAGCGCCTCGGCGACGGCATCACCCAGACCGCCGGCGGCATAGTGATCCTCGACCGTCACGATGCGGCCGGAGGTGTCGGCTGCGGCGCGCCGCAGCGTCGCGCGATCGATCGGCTGAATCGAGTAGGCATCGATGACGCGGATCGAGATGTCGCGCGCCTTCAGCGTGTCGTGGGCGGCCAGGGCCTCGTACACGGTGACACCGGCACCGACGACGGTCGCGACGTCACCGCGGCTCTCCCGGAGCACCTTCGACCCGCCAATCTCGAACGGCTCATTGGCGTCGTAGATCACCCGTGTTTTCGGACGGCTGGTTCGGATATACACAGGCCCGCGCCGATCGATGGCCGCGGCCACCAGCCGTTCGGCGCTCACGCCGTCGCACGGATACAGCACGGTGAAGCTCGGCTGCGTTCGGGCCATCGCCAGGTCTTCCAGCCCCATCTGCGATGGTCCGTCCTCGCCGATCGACACGCCGGCATGCGACCCGCACAGCTTCACGTCGAGCTGGCTGATGGCGGTCATCCGCATGAAATCGGCGGCCCGCGTCAGGAAGCAGGCGAACGTCGAGGGAAACGGAATGGCGCCGCGCGCCGCGAATCCCATGGCCATCCCCAGCATCGCCTGCTCGGCAATGAAGCACTGGTAGAACCGATCGCCGAACGCTTGCTCGAACTTCTCGCTGAAGGTGGAGTTCTTCACATCGGCGTCCAGGACGACGATGCGCAGATCGACCGCGCCGAGCTTCACGAGCGCCGCGCCGTACGCCTCGCGGGTGGCGACGCTGTCGCCGATTCGATAGGCGGGAGGCGCCACGCGCGCGCGGCTGGCGCTCGCAGAACTGAAGGTTTGCGCCACGGGGAAGGAGGCTGGAAGCGGCTGCGCCGCCGCCACCAGCTGTGCGCCGGTGACGTCGGGTGCCGTCCGATCGATCTGCTGTTCCAGCTCAGCGAGGGCGCCCGCGAGCTCCTCACCCTTTTTCAGCGGCTTGCCGTGCCACGCGTCGAAATTCTCGAGGAACGAAACGCCCTTCCCTTTCATGGTCTTCGCCAGGATCACCGTGGGCCTGCCGCGCGTCTGTCGGGCATTCTCGTACGCCACGAGCAGCTGGTCGAGATCGTGCCCGTCGACCATGAGCGCCTGCCAGTCGAAGGCACGCCACCGTGAGGCCAACGCGTCCATGTCGTGCTGCCACAGCGTCGGGCGGCTCTGGCCCAGCCGGTTGACGTCGATGATGACGCACAGGTTGTCGAGCCGGTAGAACACGCCAAGTTGGGCGGCCTCCCAGACCGATCCTTCGGTCGATTCGCCGTCCCCCAGCAGCGCGTACGCGCGGTACGAGGACCCGATGCGGCGCGCATTCAACGCGAGACCCAGCGCGGCACAGATTCCCTGGCCGAGCGACCCGGTCGCCACGTCGACGAACGGCAGACGCGG
>JACQTH010000491.1 GCA_016210935.1 Acidobacteriota bacterium
AGGCAGTACCGCGCAGGGCGCCACCGGTAGCCCGACTCGGAACCTCCGCGTGCCCAGCGCCCAGGCCCGATCCCCGAATCCCAAGGTGCTATAATCGATTCGCCGGCCACCCACCCGGCGCGCGGCGCGGGGCGTTGGGGCCCCGCAAGCGACGCGCCTGGCGGGGTGCAGCCGCCTTCGCGCAATGCTTCGGTGGCCGGACGAAGCTCGAAGTGGGGGCTCCCCGCCACCCGATAGATGGATCACCGCTTCATCCGCAACTTCTCGGTCATCGCGCACATCGACCACGGCAAGTCGACGCTGGCGGATCGCTTCCTGGAGCTGACCGGCGCGCTCGAGCCGCGCGAGATGGCGACGCAGGAGCTCGACAGCATGGACCTGGAGCGCGAGCGCGGCATCACCATCAAGGCGCACCCGGTCCGGCTGAACTACCGCACGGATGAAGGCGAGGACTACGTCCTCAACTTGATCGACACGCCGGGCCACGTCGATTTTTCGTACGAAGTCACGCGATCGCTCGCCGCGTGTGAGGGCGCGATTCTGCTGGTCGACGCGTCGCAGGGCGTGGAGGCGCAGACCCTGGCCAACGCCTATCTCGCCGTCGAGCGCAACCTCGAGATCATTCCGGTCATCAACAAGATCGATCTGCCGGGCGCGCAGCCCGACGAAACCCGGCGGCAGATCGAGGAGATCATCGGCCTCGACGCGAGCGGCGCGATCCTCGCCAGCGCCAAGGCCGGGATTGGCACGCGCGAGATCCTCACCGCGATTCCCAAACGGCTGCCCCCGCCGGTCTCCGATCTGAACGCGCCGCTCAAGGCGCTGATCTTCGATTCCTGGTACGACTCGTATCGCGGCGTCGTGATCGTCGTGCGCGCGATGGATGGAGTCCTGCGGGCCGGCATGAAGATCCTGCTCATGGCCGCCGGGCAGGAGTACGAGGTCGAGCAGGTGGGCGTCTTCACGCCGAAACCGGTGATCGTCGACGAGCTGGGCGGCGGCGAAGTCGGGTTCATCACGGCGGGCATCAGGCGGGTCAGCGACGCGAAGATCGGCGACACGGTGACGGACGCGGCCAACCCGACCCCGCACCCGCTCGCCGGCTTCAAGGAATTGAAGCCGATGGTGTTCGCGGGCCTCTATCCCGTCGAGGGCCACCAGTATCCGGAGCTCCGCGAGGCGCTGGCCAAGCTGCGCCTCAACGACGCGTCGCTGTTCTACGAGCCGGAGACCTCGGCCGCGCTGGGATTTGGATTTCGCTGCGGGTTCCTCGGCCTGCTCCACATGGAGATCGTGCAGGAGCGGCTCGAGCGCGAATTCGACATGGATCTGGTGACGACCGCGCCGGGCGTCCTCTATCGGGTCACGACGACCGATCAGGAAGTGTTGGAAATCGACAGCCCGGCCAAGCTGCCTGAGACCGGCCGGATCGAAAAAATCGAAGAACCGATCATCACGGCCACCATCCTCACGCCGGCCGAACACGTCGGCGCGATCCTGGAGCTCTGCCAGGACAAGCGCGGCGTCCAGAAGTCACTCGAGTTCGTCGCCTCGACTCGCGTCCTCATCAGCTACGAGTTGCCGTTCAACGAGGTCGTCCTCGACTTCTACGATCGGCTCAAAACCGTCTCCCGCGGCTACGCCTCGCTGGACTACCATGTGACGGGGTTCACGGAAGCGCCGCTCGTCAAGCTGGATATCCTCGTCAACGGCGAGCCGGTCGACGCGCTGTCGATCATCGTGCACCGGGATGCCGCGTATGTCCGCGGGCGGCAGCTCGCGTCGAAGATGCGCGAGCTGATTCCCCGGCAGCTGTTCGAGGTCGCGATTCAGGCCGCAATCGGGAGCCGGATCATCGCGCGCGAGAGCGTCAAGCCGCTCCGCAAGAACGTGCTCGCGAAGTGTTACGGCGGCGACATCACGCGCAAGCGGAAGCTGCTCGAGAAGCAGAAGGCGGGGAAGAAACGGATGAAACGGGTCGGCCGCGTCGAGATTCCGCAGGAGGCGTTCCTGGCGGTGCTCAAGGTGGGGACGGAATAGAGAGTCGAAAGTCGGTCGTCTCACGTCTGAAGTCGTTGACTTCAAGACCGCCGACCGGGGACGAGACGTTAGACTTCTGACTGATCGCATGTCGCCTCCTTTCAGAAAATCGACCGCACGTGAGTACTTCGAGTCGATCGTCATTGCGGTCATTCTCGCGCTGTTCATCCGGACCTTCGTCGTGCAGGCCTTCAAGATTCCGACCGGCTCGATGGAGCCGAATCTGCTCATCGGGGACCACCTGCTGGTGAACAAGTTCGTGCTGGCGCCGACGCGGTCGCGCGCCGAAGGCGCGATCCTCCCGATCGACGAAGTCCGGCGCGGGGACGTCGTCGTCTTCAAGTATCCGGAAGAGCCCGAACGCGATTTCATCAAGCGCGTGATCGGCCTGCCCGGCGAGACCGTCGAGCTGAAAGGCCACGAGGTCCTGATCAACGGGAAGCCGCTCACCGAGCCGTACGCGCACTACACGCAGCCGGTGCCGGACGAGGACGAGCTGTCGCTCGACGTTCGCAGCAAGTACGGTCCGGTGACCGTGCCGGCCGCCCATTACTTCGTGATGGGCGACAACCGGGACAACTCACAGGACAGCCGGTATTGGGGCTTCTTGCCGGGCAGTTATGTCAAGGGCAAGGCCCTGATGATCTACTACTCGTACGAACCGGACGAGGACAGCGGCGCCTCGTCTGGTCTCTCCAGACTCCCTTCGCTCGTGGCGCAGTTCTTCACGCGCATCCGCTGGAACCGATTGCTGCACCAGATTCATTGAGGGCACGGTGGCCCGGTTACTGAAGCTGCTGGTCACGCTCGTGGTGCTGTATGCGACGTGGCAGGCCAGCCTCGCGTTCTGGCGCAACTACCAGTTCCGCGACGCCATCGCGCGCATTGCCGTGAGCAACACCCGGAGATCCAACGAAGAGATTCACGGGTTCGTCACCGCGGCCGCCGGTCAGCTGAATATTCCCGTCGTGCCCGAGGAGATTACGGTCGCGCGCGAGGGTGGGCGCCTCATCATTCAGGCGCGCTACATCGACCGGATCCCGATCGTGCCGTCGTACTCCTATCCGTATCTGTTCACCGCCCGCGCAGAAGCGCCGATTCTGCCCTGACTTCCGCCTGAAGGCGGAAGCCACGAGAGCTGAGAGCCGTCTTCGCGCTCGGCTTCAGCCGATCTCTTCGTGGCTTCCGGCTTCAGCCGGAAGAACTCCAAACAATCTTTCCATTCTTAATCACCATTCGAATCGGCGACGCACCCACGCGAAGCAGGTCGACGGGGCCGCCCGCGAGCACGACCGCGTCCATCTTCTTGCCGGTCTCCAGGCTGCCGATCCGATCGTGTCGATCGAGCGCGAACGCGGCATTGAGTGTCGTCGCGACAATGGCTTCCTCGAGCGTCAGGTTCATCGCAAAGCACGCGAGCGCGATGACGAACGGCATCGACGGCGAGAACCCGCCGCCCGGATTGACGTCCGTCGCGAGGGCGACCGGGACGTTCGACTCGATCAGCATGCGGGCCGGAGCGAACCGCCCCAGTTTCAGGAAAAAAGCGGCGGCGGGCAGAAGCGTGGCGACGACCGGCGCGCGCGCCATCCGCGCGGCATGATCCTCGTCGACGAACACCAGATGATCCGCCGATCGGGCGCCGACCTCCACCGCGACGGCGGCCCCGCCGCTCAAAGAGAGCTCGTCCGCGTGGATGCGCGATTTCAGCCCGGCCTGCTGCCCCGCCTGCAGAATCCGCCTGGCTTCGTCTGGCGTGAAGACGCCGGTCTCGCAAAACACGTCACACCACTCGGCCAGCCCCTCGGCGGCGACGGACGGGATCATCTCGTTCACGACGAGATCGACGAACGCGGATCGGCGATCGCGGAATTCGACCGGCACGTCGTGCGCGCCCAGGAACGTCGCCACCAGGTCGACGGGATGCTCGCGATCGAGCCGGCGAATGGCGCGCAACAACTTCAGTTCCGATTCCGTGGTCAGGCCGTAGCCGCTCTTGGCCTCGCAGGTAGTGGTGCCGCAGCGAAGCATCTCATCCAGACGGACGCGCGTCTGGCTGACGAGTTCGTCTTCGCTGGCGGCGCGCGTTTCACGCACGCTCTCGAGGATGCCGCCGCCTTCTGCCGCGATCTCGCGATAGGTCGCGCCCGCCAGCCGGCGCCTCAGCTCGTCCCGCCGGTCGCCGGCGAAGACGACATGCGTGTGGGGGTCGACAAAGCCGGGGAGGACGGTGTTGTCGCTGGCGTCGACAATCGTGGCGTTCGGAGCGGGCTGGATGGCGGCGTCACCTTCGCGCGCGTCGCCGACGAAAACGATGGACCCTTCGAAGCTGGCGACGGTTCCGTCGCGGATCGGCGAGACGTCACGCTGTGCGGCGCCCGCGCGCGGCGCGGGCCCGCGGCAGGTCAGCACGTGCGCGGCGTTCTTGACGATGAGGTCGGCGAGCACACAGATCGTCCGCAGAGTCGGAAGTCGGAAGTCTAGCGAAGCGTCGCCTCAGACCGACCAGCGCCGCTTCGCTAGACTCGTGACTTCAGACTTCAGACTACGCACCGGACGCTACATCCGCAACCCGCGAAGGACAAGCTCCGGAGTAAGGCCCGCGATTTCCACGATCTTGTCGCGAGCCCGCTCACCGGAGATCAGCCGGATGTTTCGTTGGGGGAGATTGAAAAGCTCCGAAAGGAATTCGACGAGCGCCTCGTTGGCCGCGCCCTCGACGGGC
>JACQTH010000492.1 GCA_016210935.1 Acidobacteriota bacterium
CTTCAGTCCCCGTCTGCATCCTCATTTTGGATCGCGATCGCCGAGCGGGCCGACGCCGCCGCGATACTTGACATCCTGTAGCTGCACCCGGATGCCATCGGGATCGCTGAAGTACAGCTCTTTCGTGTCTCCACGCAGCCGGATGTTCGCCTTCAGTCCGCGATCGGTCAGCTTTTTCAGCACCGCATCGGCGTCGAACTGCTCAAGGCCGAGACAGACGTGATCGATCGCCGGTGCTCGTTTTTGGGCAGGGTAGATGCCGAGAAACCCGGTGCCGGCATTCAGGTTCATGCCTGGATCCTGGCGGGTCAGGACCGGCATGCCGAACAAGTCCTGGTAGAACGCCACGGATTTCTGCACGTCCTGAACGAACATCGTCACGTGGTTCAGCTGCTTGACGGTGCCGATTGCCGGTTCGGCAGCGGCGTTCGCAGGCGCGGCGGCAAGGAATGCGGAGAGCGCGCCCAGGAGTTCGCGGCGCGAGATGCAGGCAGCGTCATATGCGTCGAGCAGTTGATCCAGGATCATCGATATCCTCCAAACCAGGCTGAAGCCTGGTCCCACGACTCCAGGGTTCTGAGGACTCTGTTTGGGTTCCACAACTCCGGTGGGTCCGACGGCTCTGTTTGGTCCTGCGACTCACGGCCGGCCCTCCACGAACACGGGTTGCGTCCACGCGCGCCGTCCGTTGCTGTCCTCGACCCGCGCGCGAACGTATCCCTCGTTCCCACCGAACACATAGCGCGCGGGGTTGTCATACGATACGTTCAAGAGCCGCCCGTCCTTCCCGACGAAGACGACGCGGTAGCGAGCCTGCGCGATCGTCGGCGGCCCCTTGGTCTCGATCTCCACCGCAACCGAGGTCGCGTCAGAGCGAATATCCCTCAGGACAGGACCGGTCGATGCATAGAACTCCCCGCGCCCGAGCGCGGCGACGATGGTCTCGCGCGACAAGGCCGGCGCGCGCACGACGACCCAGGCCCCTCCCGGATTCGCGCGGTCTCGTGTGAACGCCTCCCGAAAGTTGTGGGCGTCGTCCACGGCCGCCGCGTAGATGCGCATCCCTGAAGAAAGAAGCTGATCCCACATCTGTTCAGTCGACGGCGTCCGTCCATCACCGTCGTGATTGACGAGCGGGTGGCCGCTGGCGATCTCGAGCAGCCCGACCGATTTCAGGGGGAGCATCTCCTTCGCCGTGAAGGCCCAGATGAAATTCGGGTGATTGATCAGCGGGACCCCACCCTGCGCTCGGACGGCGTCGATGCTGGCCTGCAGGAGCTCCGTGACGGTCGATCCTTTCTGCCGCGGGACGAGGCGTGTGATTCCAATGGCATTGACGTGAACGGTCTTCTCGTTCGTGATCTCCTCGCCCCCAATGAGCAGGAAGTTGTCGCTCGGGTTCGTATCGAAGAGGGCCGGGTCGGTGAAGGTGTTGTGATCCGTGATTGCGAGAAAGTGATAGCCGTTCCGCTTGTACCATGCGACCAGATCGTACGGCGGCGAGTCGCCGTCGGAGTTGATCGTGTGACTGTGGAGATTGCCCTTGTACCACCGCGATAGGGGTGCGGTGTCCTGCACAGCACGAGATGGCGTAGCGACGCACACGAACAGGATAAGAGCGAGCAGAGCGCGTCTCATCGTTGTCCTCTGGCAGACCGCGCGTCCGCGCGATCGAGACGAATTCCCTCCCTGCGGCCCGGTCGGCTCAAGGTCCGCGCTCCGGAACGAGACCGCAGACCAAACACAACGATGTGATCCCCGATTCCCCAGGCGCCGCCGCCGCCGACGGCAATAGCGACGAACTGATCCCCTGAGGCCAGCCGATAGCTCATCGGGGTGGCTTTGCCGCTGGCCGGCAGCTGGCCGCGCCAGAGTTCACGACCGGAGTCAATATCGTACGCGTGAAGGGATCGATCGAGCGCCGCAGCGATGAAGACGAGCCCGCTTTCGGTCACGATCGGGCCGCCCAGGTTCGGCGATCCCCAGTCGGCCTGCATCTTTGCCGCCGGCTCGCCGCTGAACAGCGCGCTCATCGATCCGAGCGGCGCCTCCCATTTGCGCTCGCCGGTTCTCAAATCGACTGCCACGAGCGTGCCGAACGGCGGTGGCGTGCAGGGCAGCCCGGACGGCCCGAGAAGCAGCCGCCGTCGCATGATGTACGGCGTTCCCTGCATGGGGTTGTATTCGTACTCGTGGCCCAGGCGCTCGTCCTCGGCGCGCGCTTTCTTCAGATCGAATCCTTCCCGTGGAATCAGTTGCACCATCGCTGCTACGCGATTCACTGGAACCACGGCGATTTGACGAACCGGATCGACGGCGACGCCGCCCCAGTGCGCGCCACCGATATTCGAGGGGAGAACGAGCGTGCCCTTCACGCTGGGCGACGTGAAGATCCCGTTGTTCCGAAGGCCTTCGATGGCGCTGCGGCAGGCGGCACGGTCGCGTTCGGTCATGCCCCACACCTGATCGATCGTGAACCGATGCGGACTGAGCGGCGGCGTCGCGGTCGTAAACGGCTGCGTGGGCGCCGTCTCCTCTCCCGGAATATCACTCTGCGGCACCGGACGTTCTTCGACCGGGAACACCGGCGCGCCGGTTTCACGATGAAGGACGAACAACATCCCCGTCTTGGTCGCCTGGAGGACAACCGGAACACGAACGCCGGCACGTGTGAGCGTCACCAGCGCGGGGGGCGACGCGTTGTCGTAATCCCAGAGATCGTGGTGAACCGTCTGGAACGACCACACGACCTCGCCCGTCGAGGCTTTCAACGCGACGATGGAGTTCGCGTACCGATTGTCGCCAAGCCGGAGCGCGCCGTAGTAGTCGGGCGCCGCGCTTCCGGTCGGCACGAACACGAGATCGCGCTCGGGGTCTCCCGCGAGCACCGACCACGCATTGGCGCCGCCGCTCTTGTGCGCCATCGCGCCCCGCCACTCGCCGTACCTCGGATCACGGGGGTCCTGCGGAATCGGGTCCCACGACCACTTGAGCGCGCCGGTCCGGGCGTCGTATCCGCGGACTTCGCCGCTCGCAATAGTCGGTCGGGTGTTATCGGCGATCGACGATCCGGTGACGATGACGCCGTTGATGACGAGGGGCGGCGAGGTAAACGAATAGGCCTGAGGCTCGAATGGCTGGATGCGGAGACGCCTCTTGAGATCGACAATGCCGTCTGCGCCGAACCCTGCACAGGGACGTCCATCGCGGGCGTCGAGCGCGAAGAGCTGCGATTGGGCGGTGGCCGCCAGGATTCGGCGGCGGCACGGCGCCCGCGCCGGCGCGGTGTCGTCGACCCATGTGGAGACGCCACGGCTGGCAAAATCGCCATACGTCACGTCGCGCGCGATCATCGGGTCGAACAGCCAGCGCTCGCGGCCGGAGGCGGCGTCGAGCGCGATCACCCGGCCCAGTGGCGTCCCGACATACATCACGCCGTCGATGACGAGCGGCGTCGCCTCGAAGGAGGTCGGCTTCTTCGTCGCAAACCGCGGCTCCGTCTCGCCGGTGCGGTACGTCCACGCCACCTCGAGTCGGCTCAGGTTCCCCGCGGAAATCTCTGAGGCAGGCAGATAGCGGGTGCCCTGAATGTCTCGGCCGTTGGCGGCCCACTCGACGGCGTTTTTCTGCCGGGCTGTTCCGGTTGCCACCAGAACAGTGAACAGCGCCACCCCAAGCCTTTGCCCAGCCGGAGCGTGGCGACGTTTCTGCATTGTCGTCAGTAAGGGCTACGATCTAAGAGCTCCGATTTCCAAGGGTAGTCACGATGGCACAACGTGTAGGGATCAGCAACAGGGAAACACCGACCGAAGAGGCGCGGGAACGGGAGAAGTTTCCGCCGCTCAATACCGGCTCACCTCTGCCCGAAGACGCCGCCGGCCGCGTCGGCGAGCAGCCGCTCGAGGATCGGCGCGATCGCCACACGTCGCACAAGGCGGGGAGCCGCTCGATCGCCCAGAAAGAGGACGCGTCGAAATACGCCGATCGCGGGCATCCGTCGGCGCACAAGGTCGCAGGCGCGTTCGGAAAAGAGCCGACGAGGTCGGAATAGCGTCGCACCACTCGATCATTGTTCCGACGGCCGACGCGGCAATGACCTGCCAGATTCGGTATTCGGCGGCGGGTTTGGCGGGCGTCATTGGGCGGAGATCGCCGGGCGCCCGCCGCGCAGGACGTATTTCTGAACCTTGCCGGTGGCGGTTTTGGGCAGCTCGCTGACAAACGTCACGCCCTTCGGGACCTTGAAATGCGCGAGGCGCTCGCGGGCAAAGAGCCGGAGGTCCTCTTCGACGGGCGTGGCCCCGTCGCGCGGCACGACGAACGCGTGAGGCACCTCACCCCATCGCGCATCCGGTACGCCGACGACCGCGACCTCGAGCACGGCGGGATGTCTGAGCAGGACGCCTTCGACTTCAACCGACGAGATGTTTTCTCCTCCGCTGATGATCACGTCCTTGAGGCGGTCGCGGATCTCCACGTAGTGGTCCGGGTGAATCACCGCCGCATCGCCGGTGTGAAACCATCCGCCCTTGAACGCGTGCGCGGTCGCCTCGGGGTCGTTGAAATAGCCCTCCATCACCACGTTGCCCCGCACGACGATTTCGCCGATGGTCTGCCCGTCGTGCGGCACCGGCCGGCCGTCTTCGTCCACCACATCCAGCTCACCTGACGTCAGAAGCTCGACGCCCTGTCTGGCCTTGATGGCGGCCTTCGAGGCGGAATCCAGGCCCTCGTGTTCGGGCCGCGGCTCGCAGACCGTAATGAACGGCGCCGTCTCCGTGAGGCCGTACACTTGTGTCACGGTCCAGCCCAACTCGCCTTCGACGCGCTCGATCGTCGCGGCGGCAGGCGGCGCACCGGCGGTCAGGATTCGGAGGCCTGTGCGCGCGCCGCGTCGCAGATCCGCCGGGGCGTTCGCGATCGCAATCAGCACCGTCGGCGCCGCGCACAGCATGGTGATGTGTTCCTCCTCGATCAGCCGGAACACCAGGGCCGGATCGACTTTTCGCAGACAGACGTGCGTCGCGCCCATGGCCGTCACGGTCCACACAAACGTCCAGCCGTTCGCGTGGAACATCGGCAGCGTCCACAAGTACCGATCGCCGGCCGTCATCGGGTGATGCACGAGCGTGTTGAGCGTATTGAGCGCGGCGTTGCGGTGCGTGATCATTACGCCCTTGGGTCGCGACGTCGTGCCGCTCGTGTAGTTGATCGTCAGGAGATCGCGCTCACGGATTTCAGCGGGTTCGAAGGACGGCGAGGCGTCTCCGATGAGCCGTTCGTAGTCGATCCACCCCGCGCGGCCTCCCTCGAACGCGATGAACCGCTCGACGCCTGGAATCTGTGACCGTATCGGGTCAACCGCATCGAGCGAGTCCGCATGGGCACAGAGGACTCTGGCGCCGCTGTGGTTGAGGAGGTACGCGAAGTCGTCGGCGACGAGGCGATAGTTGATCGGCACCAGGACCGCGCCGATTTGGGGGACGCCATAGAACGATTCGAGATGGGCGTGGAGATTGGTCGAGATGGTCGCGACGCGGTCGCCCGGCCGGATGCCGAATCGCTGCAGCACCGACGACCACCGGTCGCAGCGGTCGAAGAACTGGCGGTAGGTCAGCCGGAGCGGCCCGTCGACGACCGCCTCGCGCTCGGCGTAGAGCCGCCGCGATCGACGGGCCATCTCGACCGGACTAAGGGGGCTCTCCACGGTGTTGGGGGGGCCGCGGCTATCCCCTGGAGATCACGATGTTTTCGACACCCCGAATTTATCCACGTGCACTTCGAGGAGGTGGTTCACCCGGAACCCGTAGATGCCGTCGGTCTTCGCGGTCGGCCCGGTCTTCGGCGTCGAATGGACCACGGTGCCGTTGACCAGGTAGTCGATCTTGTCGGCCATGACGCGGACTTCCAGCTCGTTGGTGGACTTCCCGTCCTCACCCGGCTGCTTCACGGCGTCGCTCGCGGTTCTCGGTGTGATGTTGGTCGTCTGGTCGCCGTTGCGTTGCTTGACGAGCCACGTCCCGTTTTGCGCGACGAGGAAGTACAGGTAGGTCTGCCCGGCGCCTTCGAGATCGCTGCCCCCGAAGACCAGGCCGTAATAGTTGACGTGTCCGCTTGGCTTCATCAGCGTGAAGGTGCCTTTGAGCGAATAGTTCCCGGTTGCCGTGTTGGCGGGGTTCCAATAGACGGCGGCCGTCGGGTTCGTCGCGTGAAACCCGGTGCCCATCGTCACGAACTTGATGTCGCCCGCGGCGTCCGGATCCGACGCGCTGGTGCTGCGATCGACGCGGAGCTTCCAGCCCTTCGGGGCCTGGGCGAGGAGCGGGGTCGCAATCAGGGCGATCAGCAACGCAACAGCAATCTGGCGCTTCATTAGTCTGCCTCCTTGGGAAGAGGAGGAATCATACCGCGACTCCTTCTCTTCGACCGTACCCCCTCGGACTAGTCCAGCCGGGTTCAGGTTTGGCGCGGAACTGGAACCGGTGGCCCACCTGGGGCACGAAATCGTTCGGCATGAGCCACTGCGCGATCGCGGCGCTGTCGGTCAGAACCTTCCATCAGGCCCATCCCCCAGCGCACGAATTTCAGAGACTAGTCGTTGATTGAAGCCATATCGAGCTTCCTTTTGCGAAGTTCAAGTCCGGTGCTCGAGCTTTTCATCACTCGGACGCGACAATCCTCAGAAAATCCTTGTCCTCGTACAACGACTCGAAGGCCCGGTTTCGCAGGAGCTGTTTCTTGTTCGCGGGATTCAGCTCCACGGCGCGGCCGAGCGCCGCGAGCGCCTCGGCGCGCTGGCCCAACTGGAGATGGATGTTCGCGATCGTGACCCATGCATTGTCGTTGGTCGGGGACTTGTCCGTGGCGGCCTTCGCCCGTTCGAGCGCGCCCTTGAGGTCCTTCGCCGTCAGCAGTCTGTTGGCTTCGGACAGGATTTCCCCTGAACGGACGGCGTTCAGGATCCGGCGAAGCTCGGCAAACGGATTTCGGTGCTCGTCGACGCGCAGATCGAGCTCGCGATCGCCGAAGCCCTGAATCGCCAGCGGCCTGAGGATCATCAGCGACGCCGACTGCATGCCGCGGCGGTCGCCGCCCTGCGCCTGACCGGTGATGGGCGAAGACAGCGAGGCCGCCTTTGCCGCCGCGCGTCCGGCTCCCGACGGCGATCGTTTTCGAGTGCACGGCGATCCCGAGCTGGCCGGTTTGCGGGTCACGGCCGATGATGGAGAAGGTACCCTCCTCC
>JACQTH010000496.1 GCA_016210935.1 Acidobacteriota bacterium
CTTTGTGTCTTCGTGTGGCGTTTGCTTTAGACGGGGAGGATGGTATGAGGCGCCGCCGATCTGCGATCCGTGTCGCGGTCATCGCGATCGCCGTACTCGGGTTCTTCTGGTGCGCTCCCCTCGCAGCCCAGGAAATCAACGCCACCATTACCGGACGCGTCGCCGATCCCCAGGGGGCGGTCCTGCCGGGCGTCATCGTGACCGTCCTGAACGTCGAGACCGCCGTCGCCTCCGAAGCGGTCACGGATGCGGCCGGCAACTATACGGTCCGGCAGATTCTGCCGGGGCGCTACCGAATCACCGCGGCGCTTCCGGGCTTCAAGTCGTACACGCGCGACGGCGTGGTGCTGCACACCGCCGAAGTGGCCACGATCCACATCCGGCTGGAGCTCGGTGCGATTGAAGAGACCGTTGTCGTCACCGCGGGCCTGAGCGAGGTGGAGACCAACCAGTCCACGATCGCGCAGGCGATCGAGAACAAGCGCATCAGCGAGCTGCCGCTGAACGGCCGTCAGGTCTACATGTTGATGCAACTCACGGCCGGCACACTGTTCACGCAGACGACATTCGGGGCGACAGGCTTTTCAGGGACCCGCGCGTGGGACGTCAATGGCTCGTTGTCGGTTCACGGAAGCCGGACCGGCAACAACGAGTTTCTGATCGAAGGCGCGCCGAGTTCGGGCACCGGCGGCGGAACGGGAAACTGGAACTACGCGCCGCCGGTGGACACGATCGAGGAGTTCAAGATCCAGACGGCCAGCACCGACGCGTCGTATGGGCGCACGAGCGGCGGTGTCGTGAACATGCGGCTCCGCTCCGGAACCAACGAGCTGCGGGGCTCCGGCATCATGCTGTATCGTGGCACGGCGCTCGACGCGAATCAGATCCAGAACATCCGCAACCGCATCTCCAACGAGGGGCACGCGTACTACAACGGTGAAGCCATGACGAGCGGGCCGATCCGCCGGGGCCGGACGTTCTTCATGGGCGGGTACCAGGGTTTCTACGAGAACATCCCGTTTCCCGTGACCCGGACGATCCCCACCGAGGCGCAGCTGCGTGGCGACTTCTCGCAGACCTTCACGGCCACCGGACAGCTGATCGTGATCTACGATCCGCGGACAACCCGGCCGAACCCGGCGGGCACGGGGTTCATCCGCGATCCGTTTCCGGGCAACGTGATTCCGGAAGACCGCTGGCATCCGATCGCGAAGGCGCTGCTGCCGCATCTTCCACGGCCGAACGCGACGCCGAGCAACATCTCCGGCACTGACAACTTCGTGAACTCCCCGAATCTGGGGCGCTACCGATACAACTCGTATCTCACGCGCATCGATCACGTCATCAGCGATCGCCATCGGCTCTCGTTCAGCAACAGTTCCAACTGGGGCATCGAGTACCGCAACGAGAACGGCCTGCCGGAGCCGGCGATCCGCAGCGACAACTATCCGACGCACCGGAACCATTATCTGGTGACCGTCGACGACAACATCACGCTCAACTCCACGACAGTCTGGAACACGCGTTTCTCCTGGGATCGGTTCGACGAGCCGCACGAGAAGGAGTATGGAAACATCGATCCGACGTTGCCGTTTCTCGGTCCGTATCAATTGACCAGGCCGCCGTTCCCGCAGATTGGCGGTCTGTTCTCGGGCGGCGGCCAGGACGTCATGTTTCCGCGAACCTTCCGGGAGCCGAAGAACGATGCGTACACCGTGTCGACATCGGTCTCGAAGTCGATGGGCAGTCACTTCGCGAAGATCGGCGGCGAGATCCGCGCCTACGAGTTCTTCCGGCATGACGAATTCACGTCGAACGGCCGGTTCAATTTCACCAACGACTTCACACGCCGCGATCCGTTGAGCAATGCCGGCCCCACCTCCGGCAGCGCGTTCGCGTCGTTCCTGCTGGGGCTGCCCAACAGCGGGAACGTGGACACGGGCGTGCCCCGCACCGAGCGATATCGGTATTACGCGATTTACCTCCAGGACGACTGGCGCCTCGGCCCGCGCGCCACGTTCAATCTCGGGCTTCGGTACGATTATCAGCCGCCCGTGACCGTGAAAGACGGCCTGACGGTCACACGCTTCGACACGACGACGACCAACCCGCTGCAATCTCGGGTGTCCACGCAGATCAACCCTGCAACGGGGCAGCCCCTGATTTTGAACGGCGGCCTGGTCTACGCGAACCAGGGCGGCCCGACATCACCCTACAAGAGCGATTGGAACAACATTCAGCCGCGCGTCGGCTTCACCTACAAGGTGAACGACCGGCTCCTCGCGCGGGGCAACTACGGCCGGTCGTATCTCGGCCTGTCGAGCGGTGGGCAGGCCGGCGTGTACTTCACTGACTTCTCGCGTTCGACACCGTTCGTGGCGAAAGCGCCGAACAACGTCGATCCAGGCACGCCATGGGCGACGCCGTTCCCGGACGGATTCCTGCAACCACGCGCCGGAGAGCTCGGCCTGCTGACGCTTGCGGGCCAGAACCTCGGAAACGTGCCGAACCCGGATTACGAGATTCCGTACACCGATCAATGGTCCGCGGGCGTCGACGTCCAGCTTCCGTGGAACATCGGGCTGGACGTGGCCTATGTCGGCAACAAGGTCAGCCAGCTTGGGGTCGGCCGTCCGATCAACGTCGTGCCGAAATCGGAACGGGACCGGGCCATTGCGAGACTCGGCGGCAACCCGAATTATCTGAATCAGACCTTCCGGAACCCGTTTGCCGGGCTGCTGCCCGGCACGACGCGCAACGGGGCGACGCTGTCGCGCGGGGATCTGCTGCGGCCGTTTCCTCAGTTCGGGACGATCACGATGAACCGGCTCAATCTCGGCTCGGCCTACTACAACGCGCTCGAAGCCGCGGCGACCAAGCGCTACTCGAATGGCGTGATGTTCGCCGTGAACTACACGTGGATGAAGCTGGAGGATCAAACCGAGTTCCTCACTGACTACGACACGGAGCCGTACCGCGATCTTTCCGGGAATCAGCGCCGTCACCGGCTCGTCATCACGACGCTCGTCGATCTCCCATTCGGGCCGGGCAAGCGGATCGGCGGCCACGTGTCCGGCTTCGTCGCGCACCTGATCGGCGGCTGGCAGTTCAACACGATCGGCGAGATCCAGACGGGGCGGCCGCTCGCCTTCAGCGGTAACGCGATTCTGCTCGCCGACACCGTGAAGCTTCCGAAAGGGCAGCAGACATACAACCGATGGTTCGACAACAGCACGCGGACGAATCCGCGGCCCGACGGCACCTTCACATGGGACGTCATCGGCGCCAACGATTACCGCCAGGTCGGATTCCGCCTGCACGATGTGAACGAGCCAACGGTGCCCCAGTGGGCCTTCTCGCTCTTCAAGAACACGCGGATGACGAACCGTGTCAACCTGCAGGTCCGGGTCGAGATGTTCAACGTGTTCAACGCGCGGCTCTACGGCGGGCCCCAGATGAACCCGAGCAGCGCGAATTTCGGCATCGTCAGCACGGGGAGCCAGGTCAATTTCGCGCGGACGACGCAGCTCGGGCTGCGGATGTCTTTCTGAGAGAGTGCCTGAAGTGCCAAGAGTGCCTGAAGTGCCTGGGGTGCAGAGCAGGCACCGTAACGAAGCTTCGCCTCAAACCGACCAGTGAAGCACGCGAAGCTTCGTTACTAGTTTGCGGGCCGCATATGCGGCCGCGCCTAAGCCGGGC
>JACQTH010000497.1 GCA_016210935.1 Acidobacteriota bacterium
AAGGTCTGGGACTTCCCGCTCGTCAATGTCGCGTCGGCGATGAAGATCTCCGGTGGAAATATTCAGGACATCCGGCTGGCGCTCAACGGCGTGGCGGCCCACCCGGTGCGGCTGGCGCGCGTCGAGGCGGCCGTGCGGGGCAAGCCGCGCAATGAAGAGACGGCACAGATGGCCGGACAGATGGCAACCGAAGGGGCCCGGCCGCTGCGGCACAACGCCTATAAGGTGCCGCTCGTCAGGAACCTCGTGAAGCGGGCAATCCGCGGCGTGGAGGGTTCATGGACTTCCTGAGATGGGGACGAAGCCCGTGGGGTGAGGAGATCCTCATCCGCATTTCATGGGACCTGTTGTATCTGTCGGCGATTGGCGGGGTCCTGTTCCTGATCGGGCACGCGCTCTACGTGCGCTTCTGGCCGCAGCCGGCGGCCGAGAAGGAGGACGCGGCGAAGCTCGCCGGGCTCGCCGTGCGCCTTCCCGACAAGGTGGCGCGCCACTCGCTCGCGGCCCGCGCCTTCCACTGGGTCATGGCGGGGGCGATGTTCGTCCTGCTCTTCACGGCGTTTCTGCCGATCATCGGCGTGCAGTTCGCGTGGGTGACGATCCACTGGATCGCCGGCGTCATCCTGACGCTGTCGATCATCTATCACACGATCCACGCGACCTTCTGGCTCGACTTCTGGTCGATCTGGCCGGAGAAAGGCGACGTCGAGGACACCCGCCGCCGCATGCTGCGCAGCGCCGGCCAGGCAGCGCCGCCGCCGCGCAAGCACGGCAAGTATCCGCTGGAGAACAAGCTGTATCACCTGATCATCCTGATCACCAGCGTGGCGGTCATTGGCACCGGCATCTTCATGATGAAGCGGGTGCAGACGGGATTTCTCGTGCGCGATCCCTATATCTTCAGCGATGCCGCCTGGGGCGTGATGTACGTGCTGCACGGGCTGACGGGCGTGGGCCTGGTGGCGCTCGTCATGGCGCACGTCTACTTCGCCATCCGGCCCGAGAAGCTGTGGATCACGTACTCGATGATCTTTGGCTGGATCGACCGCCGGCACTATCTCGAGCACCACGATCCGCAGCGGTGGAACGTCGCGCTCCCGGCGCCGCCGCCTCCGCCTGACGCCGACGCCGCCCCGGGGAGGAAAGTCGCTGTCTGACACGTTGCGAGGCGAGCTTGAAACTCGGTGCCAGACGATCGAGGAAGGCTACGAGTTCATGCTCGCCTACGCGGCCCAGGGCCTTCCCACCGACCACGGCAGCTCCACCGGATCGCAGCTTCGCGATTTCCTCGGGCGCAGCCGCGCCGCGCTGAACGGGCTCGGCACCGTCCTGACCACGCTCATCGAGCAGGAGGCGCTGACGCCCGCCGAGCATTACGACGCGTTCGCGCGCGTGCTCGACGCCGACGCGCGCTCGGCGCTGGCCGCCATCGATCTCGTCCTGGCGCAGCCGGCCATCAGCTCGCAGCTGGTCGACAACTTGAACGCGTCAATTCACTTGCGGGCGCTCCTGACGGATCTGTTTCTGATTGACGAGGTCCTGAAGGCGTCGAAGGTGGAAAGCGCGAACGTCGTCGAAGGCAGCACGAAGAATGAAGAAGTGGGATAGCTCTTCGTGGCTTCCGCCTTCAGGCGGAAGATCTTCGACTTCGTGACTTCCGTCTTCAGGCGGAAGTTGCGCTTCAGCTGCGCCTGACATGTGGAGTCCGGCTTTAGCCGGACCCTTTGGCCCAACGCGAGGGCACCAGTCCGCCGCCCGCCGCCGGCGCATGCCGGGAAGCCGCGCTCCGCTCGCTCCTCTGACGCTCCCGCAGCGAGTAGTTGCTGGGTTCCGCGTCGTCTGACAGGCGCAATCACCCGCGTCGCCAAATCCCATCGCCACGGATCGCAGGGGCGGAACTCGCCGCGAACACTCGCTGCGCGCGCCTTCCGGCTGCGCGGGCCAGCGGCATGCTCCGGAAGGCGGGCGTCGGACCGGTGCCCTCGCGTCGCACGCCCGCGCACCGGCCGTGGCGTGCTCGGTAATCACTCACGCCAGTTTGGACTCTCTGTCGAAGGCCGTCGTCACAGCGACTCCCCGTCTCTAAAGTCACCGCGACGATTCTCGACTCCACGGCGAGGCTGGCGGCTGTCATCCGGTTCGGGCATGCTGGACTTGGCGAAGCCCGCCGTGATCAGCTGGATGCGAGAGCACGGAAACGCCGAAACCGTATCGGCCAAAACTGGCTGGCCCAGCGTCTAAAGTTGAAAAGGGAGGCTCAATGCGCGTGATATTTCAGCTCTTCGTCCTCGCGTCCACCATCACCCTCGGGGCGTGCGCGACTCGTGGCGCGGTCTTCGTCCCTGCAAATGACGTAACACTTCCGATCTTGGTGAACAGCGTGCGCCCCTACTACACGCAGGAGGCACTCGCCTCCCGGATCGAGGGTAGCGTGTTGCTCCACTGCGTGGTTAGGGCCGATGGAACTGTGGGTGATGTGCAGGTAGCCCGATCGCTCGATTCAACCCACGGCCTTGATGCCCAGGCCATGCAAGCCGTCAAGCAGTGGACGTTCAAGCCTGGAACCAGGCGTGGCAAACCAGTCGCTGTACGTGTGCCGGTCGACATCACCTTCACGCTTCGGTAACACTCGGTAGCTCTGGGTGTGTCTCCGAGGCCTACACACGGCCAGCGATTGGGCGACAGGTTCGCGTTGACCCAAGTGGTCGAAGGCTTCGGCGCGAAGGAAGTCGTGACCGCGGTCCAGCGGTGGTGGCTTGACTTTATCGCACAGCTCGACGGCAATCCTGGAAAGCCAAGTCGAAGCCACGAGATCGCGCGGCTCTCGGCTGAACACCACCAAAGAGAAAACGCCATGAACCGATCCGTCCTCGTCGCTGCTGTCGTGCCTGCCATACTGTCCGCCCAATCGACGGGCCTTGGTGGAACGTGGGTCGGCTCGGGCACGCTGGCCAACAACTGGACGGACGCGGGCGATCCGAAGATCGCACTGCGATGTGTCTACACCGGGAAAGCGCAGCCTCCGTCGATCACGCTCACGCTGCCCTCCGGCGGAGGCTTGGGCCAACTCGTTCTGGACATTCCCTCATCGAGCGCCTCGTGCCCTCCTCTTCGCAAGCGCTTTCAGATTCGCGCAGAGATCGCCGGCACGCGACTGACCTTCACGGATCCGGCCGGCGATCGCTGGAGCCTGACGCTCACAGAGGATCTCTTGAACGGCGAAGTCGCATGGAGAGTCTCGGAAGAGAACCCGGGCGAGGCGCTTGCTGTAGGCTTTACCTATCGACAACCGCTTCGACCCTGGGATGTTCCTCTGACCCGCCTTTTCGGAAAAGTGACGCTCAGGCGAAGTACCGGCGTACCGGCCAGGCGCGAGGGCGCAGGCTAACAACGGCTGTGTGAGTCTGACGTGAAACCAGTCGTGGGTGATAAAATCGAGTACGAGGGAGATACGATGCCAACCTCAAAGAAGATCTCGAGTACGAAGGCCCGTGCCGTCGCGAAGGCCCTTCACCGCAAGGCGGCCTCTGGCAAGATGGGCGTATCGAAAACCAAAATCACCCGGGGGGTGACTGCAACCGGAAGCGGAGTGGTTCGATTCCGCGCATCACGGGTCCTGGACTCGTTACGCGCACCGGCTCGCGGGCGCTACTCATCGAAACTGCGGGCGTACCGCTGAACGCCTGAATGCCAAGGCGGCGCGATTCCTTCGCGGGCTCCGTCTTCATCAACTGCCCCTTCGATAACGAGTACTGGCCGACATTCGAGGCTGTGGTGTTTACCGTTTTGGCGTGCGGGTTCACGCCTCGATGCGCGCTAGAGGAACTCGATTCAGGCACTGTACGGCTCACGAAGATTCAGCGGATTATCCGCGGCTGCCGATTCGGTATTCACGACCTCTCGCGCGTTGAACTCACCGCTGCCAACACCCTCCCGCGGTTCAACATGCCCTTCGAGCTGGGGCTTGATATCGCTGCGAAGGCGTTTGGGGTCGGCCGGGTCAGACGGAAGCTCTTCCTGATTCTCGATTCTGTTCCGTATCGGTACCAGCAGTTCATCTCAGATATCTCCGGCCAGGACATAAAGTGCCACAAGGCCTCTCCTGATCGCGCCATCGACATCGTGAGAAACTGGCTGCGAAACGCGTCTCGCAACCGGGTCCCAGGACCGGTTGCCATCAAGCGACAGTTCGCGCAGTTTGTCGAGTGGTTGCCCGAGAACTGCGAAAGAAACGGTTTCGATCGTAACGATCTTCTATTTATCGAGTACGTGGAAATGGCGCGGCAATGGATCGCTGCCTCGAAGGATGCTGTCTAACATCCGCCTGCACCTGGCGCCGCGCGAGCATCGTCGGAATCCAGACCGCGGTGAATGTGGACACCTCGTGTCTGGGTAAACGCCCTTGATCGTTCCAGCGTGAATAGATAGCGTGTAGCCGGTCAACAGGAGGATCGTCTATGTGCCAAGAC
>JACQTH010000520.1 GCA_016210935.1 Acidobacteriota bacterium
GTTCTGGTCACATTAATTGGTGGCGGTGGGGCCCCACCCCCACCGCCTCCCACGGCTCGCTGGCGCTCGCCGCGGTGATTCGTAACAACGGTCCGCTTGGTGCGGCATTCTGGGCCCCCACCCCCAGCGCCTCCCACGGCTCGCTAGCGCTCGCCGCGGTGATTCGTAACAACGATCCGCTTGTGCGGCACTCTGGGGCCCCACCCCCACGCGCTTTTACGCGCTTCGCGCGACGGTCTACCACCCCAACGCGGGTACCGCGTTGGGGACCCCGGCCTGTGGCCTTGCCGCGTCGCTGCGCGCCGCGGCCCGTCATGCGTCTGCAAGACAGTACTCGGCCCGGGTCTGCCGACGCAAGACCCGGCGATGTATATTTGGCGATCTCGCGATTGGGCGATCTCGCGATTTAATGGCTGATTTGGGCATCTCAATAAAACGATACATCGCCAAATCGCCAGATCGCCAAATCGTCCACTCTCAGGAGGCGCGCATGACACTGCTCGGTCGGGTCGGATCGGGTGTCGCCGGATTGGCGCTGGCCGCGTCCGTCGTGGCGGTCTCGGGTCAGGAGCCCGCAACACCTCCGCGCGCCCTCACAGCCGCGGACTACGCCCGCGGCGAGAAGTTCATGGAATACAACACGACGCCGCTCGTGTTGCGCGCCGTCTCCCGGACCACGTGGTTGCCCGACGATCGATTCTGGTATCGCGCGACAACTGAAAAGGGGGCCGAGTTCGTCCTTATAGATCCCGCGAAAGGCACGCGTGGGGCGTGCGACCTGCCGGAATGCAAGGAAGCGCCGGGAGGGGGAAGGGGTGGCGGCCGCCCTTCGACAGGCTCAGGGCAGGGGGCCTCGGGCGAGCGCGCGCTCGTCCGATCGCCGGACGGCAACCGCGCGGCGTTCGTTCGCGATCACAACCTGTGGGTGCGTGAGACCGCTTCGGGCCGCGACGTGCAGCTCACGACGGACGGCGTGAAGGACTTCGGCTATGCGACGGACAACGCCGGCTGGACGAAAAGCGACCGGCCCGTCGTCGTCTGGTCGCCCGACTCGAAGAAAATCGCGACGTTTCAGCACGACGGCCGCGGCGTGGGTGAAATGTATCTTGCCGATACCACTACCGGACACCCGACGCTGCAGGCGTGGAAGTATCCGCTGCCAGGTGACGACAAGATTTTCACGATCCATCGCGTCGTCATCGATGTCGACACCAGGCGGGTCGTCCGCCTGCAGATGCCTCCCGACCCCCACCGGTCGTCGCTGTGCGATCACGTCGTGTGCGGCGGCGGATGGGCAGACGTGCAGTGGAGCCCGGATAGCGCTCAGCTGGCGTTCGTGTCGACTTCACGGGATCACAAACACGAGCGGTTTCGAGTGGCCGATGCGGCGACCGGCGCGGTCCGGGACGTCTTCGATGAGAAGGTCACCACGTTTTTCGAGTCCGGAAACGGACGCGTCAGCTGGCGCTTTCTTCCCGACTCCAATGAGGTCATCTGGTTTTCGCAGCGCGACGACTGGGGGCAGCTCTATCTCTACGACCTGACAACGGGGAAGCTGAAGAATCAGATCACTATTGGTGAAGGCAACGTCACGCAGGTGCTGCGCGTGGACGAGAAGAGTCGCAGCGTGTCCTTCCTGGGCGTCGGACGCGAAAAGGGCCGCGATCCGTATTTCGTCCACTTCTATCGCGCTGATTTCGACGGGAAGACGGTCACACTGCTGACACCCGAGGACGCCCAGCACGAGATCTCACTCGCCCCGTCCGGCCGGTATTTCGTCGACAGTTATTCGAAGCCCGACGTGCCGCCGGTCGTCGTGGTGCGCGACATGGATGGGAAGCAGCTCCTCCTGCTCGAGCGCACCGATATCCGCCGGCTGCAGGCCGCCGGCTGGAAGCCGCCGGAGCCGATCACGGTGAAGGCCCGCGACGGCGTGACGGACCTGTACGGGTTGATGTTCAAGCCGACGACGCTCGATCCCTCGAAGAAGTACCCGATCATCAACAACATCTACCCCGGCCCGCAGACCGGGAGCGTCCGCGGCCGCAGCTTTTCAGCGGCGCGAGGCGATACCCAGGCGCTCGCCGAGCTGGGGTTCGTCGTCGTCCAGATTGACGGCATGGGCACGCCGTGGCGGTCGAAGAAGTTTCACGAGGCGTACTACGGGAACATGGGCGACAACACGCTGCCCGATCAGGTCGCGGGCATGAAGCAGCTGGCGCAGCGGTACCCGTGGATCGATATCGACCGCGCCGGCATTTACGGACATTCCGGCGGCGGCTACGCCACGGCCGCGGCGATGTTTCGATACCCGGATTTCTTCAAGGTGGGCGTGTCGCAGGCCGGCAATCACGACAACCGCGCGTACGAGGACGACTGGGCCGAGAAGTGGCAGGGTCTTCTGATGAAGAAAGAGGATGGCACGTCGAACTACGACGACCAGGCGAACCAGAACCACGCGAAGAATCTCAAGGGCAAGCTGCTGCTGGCGCATGGCACGATGGATACCAATGTGCCGCCGTACAACACGCTGCTCGTCGTGAATGAGCTGATTAAGGCCAACAAGGATTTCGATCTGGTCATGTTCCCGAATCGCGGTCACGGATTCGGAAGTGAACCGTATATGGTGCGCCGGCGGTGGGACTATTTCGTGCGGCACCTGCTCGGCGCGGAGCCGCCGCGCGAATATCAGTTCAAGTCGCCCGCGGCGAGCAGAACCACGACGAGCCAATATGAATAGACGCCGCCTCGCATCATTCGTCCTCACCCTCGCCGTTGTCGCGCTGACTGTCTCGACGGCGCCGCTTCTTCGTGGCTTCCGGCTTCA
>JACQTH010000502.1 GCA_016210935.1 Acidobacteriota bacterium
AACAACCCACCCGATCCGCCGGGCGGTGGTGGGGGTGGTCCGCAGCCCGTGCCCGGCGGCCGTGGGGCACCGCCTGTCAGGCCCGGGTCCGCGAGCGTCCTGATGCACTACAGCATGGTCCTGTTGCCTGAGAAGCCGATGCAGCCGCGCCTGTTCGACGAGCGTGTCGGGTACTTCTCGGTACGCCAGCTCGATTACGGCAAGGACGAGCATCGATCGCCGCAGAGGCGGTACATCACGCGCTGGCGGCTCGAGAAAAAAGATCCCAACGCCGCTCTCTCGGAACCGGTGAAGCCGATCGTGTATTGGATCGATCCCGCGACGCCGCCGAAATGGGTGCCATATATGAAGCGCGGCGTCGAGAGCTGGCAGCCGGCGTTCGAAGCCGCGGGATTCAGGAACGCCATCATCGCGAAGGAGGCCCCGTCTCCGAAGGACGATCCTGATTGGAGCCCCGAAGATGCGCGCCACTCGGTCATCCGCTGGCTCCCTTCGACGGTCGAGAATGCCTCCGGGCCGCATATCCACGATCCGCGTACCGGCGAGATCCTCGAGACGGATATCCAGTTCCATCACAACGTGATGAACCTCGCGCGCGACTGGTACTTCGTCCAGGCCGGGCCGCTCGATCCGCGCGCCAAGACGCTGCCGCTGCCCGACGATCTGATGGGCCGCCTCATCGAGTACGTCGCGGCGCACGAAGTCGGCCACACGCTCGGCTTCCAGCACAACATGAAGGCGAGCTCCATGTATCCCGCGGAGAAAGTGCGGGACAAGGAATGGGTCCGCAAGATGGGGCACACGCCGACGTTGATGGACTACTCGCGCTTCAATTACGTCGCCCAGCCCGAGGACGGCATTGCCGCCGAGGATCTGGTGCCGAAGATCGGTCCGTACGACGTCTGGGCGACGATGTGGGGATACAAACCGATTCCCGGCGCGCGAACGCCGGACGCTGAAAAGAAGACGCTCGACGAATGGGCCCGCGAGCAGGACTCGAAGCCGCATTTCCGGTTCTCGACGGTGGGTGCGAGTGGCGCCGATCCAGGCGAGCTCACGGAGGCGGTTGGCGATGCGGACGCCGTGGCGTCCACGACCCTGGGTCTGAAGAACCTCGAGCGCGTGTCCGCGATGCTGATGACGGCGACGTCCAGGCCGGGCGAGACCTACGACGATCTGCAAGAGCTGTATGGCCGGATGCTCGGCCAGTGGACCCTCGAAATGAACCATGTCGCCGCCATCGTCGGCGGCGTCGAGTCGCAGCAGAAGCACTGGGGGCAGGAGGGCATGCGGTTCACGCCGATCCCGCGCGCCAGGCAGGCGGGCGCCGTGGCGTTTCTGAATCAGAAAGCATTTCAGACCCCGAAGTTCGCGATCAACGCCGAGATCCTCCGCCGCATCGAACCCAACGGTGTCCTCGATCGGATTCGAACCAGTCAGCAGCGCGTCCTGGGCTTGTTGTTGTCGAGCACGCGCATCACGCGGCTGGTCGAGCAGGAGACGCTGGATGGTGCGAAGGCCTACCGTCCGACGGAGTTCCTGGCGGACGTCCGGAAGGGCGTGTGGACCGAGCTGCGTGGAACGGCGCCCGTCACGATCGATGCGTATCGGCGCAACCTGCAGCGCTCGTACATCGACACGCTCGGCGGACGCGTGAACGGCCGGCTGGCGGCGCCCGACGACGCGCGCGCGTTCTTCAGGGCGGAGCTGAAGACCCTGGATGCCGAGGTGCGCGCGGCGATCCCGCGTGCCGGCGATCGCGCGACGCGCGCGCATCTGGACGATGTCCGCACGCTCATCGCGCGGGCGCTCGACCCGGCGGTTCGTGAAACGGGGACCGCTCCCGGCGGGACGGTGGTCTTTCCGTTCCCCGGAACCGAAGAGATTGACGAATTCGATGTGACGGTCGATCCGGTGTTGTGCTGGCGGGATTACGCGATTCGTAGGAGAGAGGAGTAAGGAGAAAGGAGGAAGGAGGGAGGAGAGAGCGGTAAGGAGTAAGGAGTAAGGAGTGAGGAGTAAAGATTGGTCACGAATCAAGGGAGCACCGACCAGGATGAAGAGCGCGGAGAGTGCCAGGCGGCGGGAGAAACGGCGGGCGAGGGGCCCCACGATGTCCGTCGTATCGGCCGGTGGAGACCGTTGCTGAACCGTCTCCGCGTATTTCCGGCGAATGTGCGCAGGACTGGGAAACGGCTCGCGGACGAGCGGCGGCTCAGACCAGCTGTGCGGCCAGCTCGCGGAGAAACGGCTCCGCGTCGGTGACGAGACCCACCGCCTGCCACGATCCTCGATCGGCGAGCTTCGTCACCACCGCGGGGTTGATATCGACCGCCACCGTCCGGACTGACGCCGGCAGCAGGTTGCCCGTGGCGATGCTGTGAAGCATCGACGCGATCATCACGGCCATCTCGACGCCCTGCACCGCGGCACGCATCTCGCGCTGCGCGGCGAGCATGTCCGTGATGACGTCGGGAATCGGCCCATCGTCTCGCACCGAGCCGGCAAGAACCATCCGGGTTCCGCGCGTGATCGCCTCGTACATGACCCCACGCGTCACCGTGCCGGCCTCCACGGCGGCCCTCAGGGAGCCGGCGAGCCGGATCGTGTTGATCGCGCGCATGTGGTGACGATGGCCGCCCTCGACCGGCGTTCCACTCTCGAGACTCACGCCGAGGCTGGTCCCGTAGAGTGCCGCCTCGACATCATGGGCCGCGATCGCGTTTCCGCCGAACAGCACGTCCACGTACCCGTCACGAATGAGCCGCGCGAGATAATCGGCCGCGCCGCTGTGAATGATGGCCGGTCCGGCGACGAACAGGATGCGTCCACCCCGGGCCTTGATGGCGCGCATCTCGCGCGCGATCTCGTGGATGACCAGCTTCTTCGGTTTCTCGGAGCTGACGGCGCTGTTCATGAAGCTGAAGACGTCGGTGTCGCGCCGCCGCTCGATCGGAATGGCGCGGATGCCCGTGTGCCCCACCACGACGGGGTCACCGCGGCGGACGTCGATCATCGGGCGTGTGCAGGCCCGGTTGTTCGCCGCATCGACGACGATCGCGACGTCCATTTCCGTGCCTTCGACCGGGATCCACAGTCCGCCGATCCGGACTTCGGTTCGCAGATTCGTGGTGCTGTAGAAGTCCGGCGGCAGCGCGCCGTCCTTGGGTGCCGGCCGGGTCTCGGCGTCGCCGCTGCTGACGAGCTCGGCGCCGAGCTCCTGGAGGTGCGTGATGATGGCGGCGAGCGCCTCCGCCGTGGGAGCGCTCACGCGCATCCGCGCGTGGCTGGGCTCGTCGCGGTGACGCCCGACCTCGATCGACTGCACCTCGAACGTGCCGCCGAGATCCATGATCGCGTCGAAGACGCGGGGCAGCGTCCACGAGTCGATGATGTGCCCGCGCAGGCTGATCTCTTCGCTGGGATGGTTCGGTATCATGTGGTGGTGTGGGCCGTTCGTGTCGGTGTGGTGCTCGGTCTTAGCTGACGCTCGCGTCGGCGATCAGTCCGCCTCGCGCTATTCTATGAGATTCGCGGCTTGACACCGTTATCGGACGATGCCATCGTCGTCAGAGGAGGTACTAGACATCTTCTAAAGCCCATTCCCTTCCGAATGAGGCAAGTTTCGGCTTTAGAAGCTGTCTTAGCGGCCGCTCCGCGGCCGCCTAGTAACGAAGGTTCGCCGTACACCGCGGGCCCGTCACTCGGCGGTTTGAGGCGAAGCTTCG
>JACQTH010000062.1 GCA_016210935.1 Acidobacteriota bacterium
AGTACGGGGTGGGGAGATAGGAGTAAGGAGTGAGGAGTGAGGAGTGAGGAGAAAGAAGAAACTTCCTCCTTCCTCCTTCCTCCTTTCTCCTCTCTCCTACTCTCCTGGCTTCCCTTCGAACAACGCCTCCGTCTTCACGATCTGGGCGCCGTTCTCGTCGCAGGACGCGTATGTCGCGTCGTACATCGAGACGCCGGCGTGCTCCCCTCTGGCGTTCAGCACATAAAAGTTGATCCCGAAATTCGGACGACCCCTCGCGTTCAGCAGCCGTTTCTCGACCGTATGGGCAGCGATTCGTTTCAGCGCGGTCATTCCCGCGTCCTTGGGGCTGGCGCCCCGGCGCATCTCCTCGACAATCAAGAACGAGCACAGGTTGAACAGGTTCGCTTCGCCGCGTCCGGTCGACCCCGCGGCGCCGACCGCCCCATCCACATACAAGCCGGCGCCGAGAATCGGCGAGTCGCCCACGCGCCCCGGGATCTTCCACGCCAGCCCGCTCGTCGTCGTGACGCCGCAGATCTCGCCTTTCGGGCTGACGCCGTCGCAGTTGATCGTGCCGTAAAGGTGGTTCTCGTCGAGCAGCCCCTCGCGCACCATCTCGAGCATCACCTGGCGCCCGCGCGCGTCGCGCTTCTTCGGGTCGAGGTAATGCTCCGGATCGGTCCGGCGCTTCCACTCGAGCCAGCGCGCACGTGACGTCTCGGTATTCAGATCGTCCTCGATCGTGAACCCCATGTTGCGCGCGAAGTCCTGTGCGCCCTTCCCGACCAGGAGATGATGGTCGGTCTGCTCGGCCACGAGCCACGCAACCTTCGACGGCGTGCGGACGCCTTCCAGGCTCGCGACCGCGCCGGCCCGCTTCTTGGGCCCGTGCATGACGCTGGAATCGAGCTGCACGATGCCGTCCGCGTTCGGCAGGCCCCCATATCCGACGCTCGTGTCCAGCGGATCGAGCTCGACGATGTTGACGCCTTCGATCAACGCTTCGAGCACGTCCGACCCTTTCGTGACAAGGTCGAACGCTTTCTCGACGCACGTGAGTGTGCCGCCGTTCTTGTACCGGTTCCCGTTGGACGAGGAGATCACCACCGGCTTCACGCTTCGAGGGGTCATCATCGTGGGCGCCTGTCCGAAGGCTGTTTGCGAATTGGCCGCCGCCAGGGCCGCCGCTGCACTGCTCAGCACGAATTCCCGTCGATTGATTGGCATGTCTCCTCCCGGCCTCCAGCACGTCGGTTCGGCATGACAGTTTAGACTATAGTCTGAGACCGCATGCGACAGATTCCCCTGGCCGCCATCCGCGAGGCGGCCTCGTTCGTCTATCAGGCGGCGACACGGACGCCACTCGTCCGTCTCGAGCTTCCGACCGATAGATCCGGCGGGCCCGAGGTGTATCTCAAGCTCGAAACGCTGCAGCCGATCGGATCTTTCAAGATCCGCGGGGCCTACAACGCGGTTCGGCAGCTCGCCCCGGATCAACTCGCGCAGGGCGTCTGGACCGTCAGCGCCGGCAACGCCGCGCAAGGCGTGGCACTCGCGGCGCGCAAGGTGGGGGCCTCCTGCTCCGTCATGGTGATGGACACGGCGCCCGAGACCAAACTGCGGGCGATCGAGCAGCTCGGCGCCTCGATCGTCAAAACCTCGTACGACGAGTGCTGGCGGACGGTGGAGACACATCGGTCGGATCGGATGAAAGGATTCTTCGTGCATCCGTTCGACGATGACCGGTTCATCGCAGGCAACGGGACCATCGGGCTCGAGATCGTCGAGGACCTGCCCGATGTCGACGTCGTGATTGCGCCGATCGGCGGCGGCGGGTTGATTGCCGGGATCGCGTCGGCGCTGCGTGACCTGCGACCCGAGGCGCGCGTCTTCGCGGCGGAGCCGGAAACGGCCGCGCCCCTGGCCGAGTCGCTTCGACTGGGCCAAGCCTCGTATTTTCCGAACTGGCAAAAGACCTGGGTGGACGGCGCGGGCGGCAAGTCCGTGCTGCCGACCATGTGGCCGTTGTTGTCCGGCCTGGTCGCGGGCTCGATCGTCGTGACGCTCGACGAGGTCGCGCGAGCGATGCGCCGGATCGCGGATCGGGTTCATGTCATCGCCGAGGGGGCCGCGGGATGTGCGGCCGCGGCGGCCCTCAGCGGGCGCACGGGTGGCCGGAAGGTGGTGGCGGTCGTCTCCGGCGGGAACATCGATCTGCCCAGGTTCGCCTCTATCGTTGGAGCTCAGACGTGAGTGAATGGCATCCGGATCTTCCCGACCTGCCTCCACGCATCAGTCAACTGAACGATCTGGCGTCCGACCTGTGGTGGGTCTGGCACTTTCAGGCCCGCGACATCTTTCGCACGCTCGATTACCAGCTCTGGCGGGCGACGGCCCACAATCCGGTCCGGATGCTGCGGCTGCTGTCGCGCGAGCGGTTGCAGCAGGTCGCCGAGGATCCGGAGTTCCTCGCGTTGTATGACGCCGTCATCGAGGGGTTGCATGCGGCCCGGACGGCGCGACAAAGCTGGTGGACCGAGCGCTTCGGCGAGACGAACCACCGCATCATCGCTTATTTTTCTGCGGAGTTCGCGGTGCACCAGTCCTTGCCGATTTACGCCGGCGGTCTGGGCGTCCTGGCCGGCGACACTTGCAAGGAAGCCAACGATCTCGGCCTGCCATTCGTGGGCGTCGGGTTCATGTATCCGCAGGGTTATTTCCATCAGCATCTATCCAGCGATGGCTGGCAGCTCGAAACGTACGAAAAGCTCGACTGGGCGGACGCCCCCATCAATCCCGCCATCCGGCCCGACGGCTCACCGTGCGTGGTGGCGGTGCCGCTGGGCGACCGAACCGTGCTGGCGTCGGTGTGGCAGGTCCGCGCCGGGCGCGTGCGGTTGTATTTGCTGGACACCGATCTCGAGGAGAACGCGCCGTGGGATCGGGCGCTCTCCGCCCGCCTCTACGGGGGCAACCAGGAGACGCGGATTCAGCAGGAGATCGTCCTCGGCCTTGGAGGCGTTCGGGCGCTCGAAGCGATGGGGATCACGCCGGCGGTCTGGCATCTGAACGAAGGCCACGCGGCGTTCGTCGTCCTTCAGCGGATCAGGCGGCTGATCGAGCAGGGCTCGAGCTTCGACGAGGCAGTGGACGAAGTGCGGCGTTCCACGGTGTTCACGACGCACACACCGGTGCCGGCGGGCCATGACGCGTTTCCCTTTCATCTGGTCGAGACGCATCTCGCCGGCGCCTGGGGCACGCTCGGGCCGTATCGTGAACGGTTCATGGCCCTCGGGCTCCATGACAGCGGTGGAGGTCCGCTCTTCAACATGACGGCGCTCGCCCTTCGGACCGCGGGCGCCGTGAATGCCGTCAGCCGCCTGCACGCGGACGTCACCACGCGGATGTGGGAGCCGATCCTGCGCGAGATTCCTGCGGCGCAGCCGCCCCTCCGCGCGATCACCAATGGCGTGCACGTGTCCACGTGGGTCGCACCGGATCTGGCGAAGCTGTTCGAGAAGCATCTGGGAGCGGATTGGCGTGAGCGGTATGAAGACGAGGCCTTCTGG
>JACQTH010000063.1 GCA_016210935.1 Acidobacteriota bacterium
GCGCTCCAGACGCAGCAACAGAATCCGCCGCGGCCCGCGCTCGTGACGATGGGCCCGAATCAGGCGCCCCGGCGCGGTCAGGACGGTCAGCAGCGCGTCGGCCAGACCGACGATCCACCGTTCGCGCCGGTTGTGAATCTGTAATCGCACCCTGGCCCCTCGTCCCTTGCCCCTTATCCCTACTCTCTATCTCACCTCAATCCGATCGATCATCACCCCAAGCTGCCGGTCATCGCCGCTGCCGATGACCTTGCGCGGATTCCACAGCGAGCTCTCAATGCGCAACCGCGCGGGCTTCTCGGACAGCGCCGCGCTGCTGGCGACCTCCGGCGAAATCACGAACGAATAGGCCTTGAAGTCACCGCGCACGATCGCCGACCCGAGCAGCGTTCCGTTCATCAGCACCTTCACCTCCGCGGCCGGCACCGTCGCCGGCCGGCCCCCGTCTTTCATCCACAACGTGAGCAGGCGGCTGTCGGGAAGAGGATTGACGATGGACACGTACGACACATCTCGCGTCCATCGAAATGACGTTCCGGACGGCACTTCCACTTCCTTGGCGTGGAAACGAACGACGTGGAGATCGTCCCGTGTACCGACGTCAAGCGTGAACCACGTCGCCTCCGGTCGAGGCGTGACAAAGCGGTAGAGGCCGTACTCGAACTCTTTCTGCTCCACGCGTCGCGGGTAGGCGTTGACGGGCGAATCGTACTCGGGCACCTGGAACCGGTCGCTGGTCACGGCGGAGACGCCGATGGACCGCGACAACAGATCGGTTCCGCCGCCGCCGAGGAAGTACACATTCCGATAACGGTGGCGGGCCCACTCGAGAAACTGCTGAAACTGTCCCTTGTCCGGCACGGGCGTATTGAGCACGAGCACCTGACGCGCGTAGATGTATGCCAGCGGCAGCGCCAGGACGTGCGTGTCCGACGCCGCACGCGATTCGACAATGACGAGGTCGTCGTCTTTGAACCGGGAAGCCAACTGTTCGAGCTTGGGGATGATGCCCGCGTATTCGACGTGGTGGCGCACCGGGTCGGAGGCCCGGAGATATTGCTGCCCGAGCAGCGACAGGAACGCGATGCCGATGACCAGCCGCGCGGCCCGCGTCCAACGGGCGCGGGTCTCGAGGCCGACCAGCGCCGCGCTCGCCGCGAACAGGAGAGCGGCGGGCAGCACCGCCGGCAGAAATCGCCGCGCCATCCAGAAATGTTCCGGCACGATTCGGATCTTGTAAAAGAAGAACAACGCAAAGAACGAAACCAGGAGAAACGTCGCCGGGTCGCGCCAGAACCGCCGCCTGACCAGCAGAACGAAGCCGAGGAGCGCAGCGACCAGGCCAGGAAGGAACAAGTAGAACGCGGTCACGGTCCTCAGCGCGAGCGCGTCGTGCGGCGCGATTCCTCCACCCGGTGTCCGCAGGAAATAGGCATACGCGGCGGCCACCAGGACGACCACGCTCAGGAGCATCGGGATCAGATCGCGCACGCGACGCGCAGTATCCGGCCGTCTCCGCGCCCACAACGCGATCGCCGCCAGGGCGAGCGCCGTCACGGCGGATCCGGCCAGCGGGATGATCCCGAGATTCCAGGTGTAGTACATCGCCTGGTACGTCCCATACGCGCGGACGACGCTCGTCCAGTACCACGCGGCGAGCGCGAGCCCCACACCCATGAAGGCGAGAAGCATGCGCGGAAGCCGCCGGCCGTCGATGCCGGCGAGAGCCATTGCCACCCCCGCGACGACCAGCGCGAGCGCGCCTTCGCCGCGCACGAAGAGCAACAAGGAGAGCAACAGACCCGCGACCGGCTCGAAAAAGCGGTCGTCGTCGATCTGCGCGCGCGCGACCGCCAGCAGCGACGCGAAGAGCAGCGCCTGCAGCGTCAGCTCCGCGTTGGGATAACGCGCGTACCAGATCTGAACCACGTGCATCGCCAGCAGGGCCGCGCCTGCAGCCGCCGCCGGCCCGCCGACGAGCCGGGCGCCGGCGAAGTACAACGCCAGCAGACCGACGATGGCCCAGAAGCCGGAGGCACGCCGCGCGCCGGTGAGGCCGTCGATTCCATACGCGACGGCAATCGAGGCCGGATACAGGTGCGGAAACTGGCCCACGACGGCGCCGGTGTCCGGATCAATCAGGTAGAACCCCATGAACCGAATGCTGTAATAGCCGGGTGTGTTGTACGAGGGGAAGAACAGGTCCCTGAATGGAACCGGGACGGCCGCGACCACCGGGTCGTGCACCACGAGCGTCCCACGCTGGGCGATCTGGATCCCCTCGTTCATGTAGGTGCCGGGATCCTTGCCGCCGATGATGTATTCCGCGGGAGGAAAGAAGAAGCGCAGGCCAAGCGTCACCAGGACCATCGGCAGCATCAGGGTCCAGCCGGGCCGAGCTGCCGTTGCGCGATAGAGCAGCTTCGTTCGCCACCAGACGAGCGCCGCCGCGGTGATGACTCCGTTGATCAACAGCAGTCGATGGAAGCGATACGCTCCCGCGGCGGCGAGCGCCATCGTGATGGTCAGCGTGATCGCGAGGCTGATGACGAGAGACCAGTACGCGCGCTCCTCGATCGCCAGTCGGGCGCGCGTGTCGCGCGCCAGCACCGGCGCGCGAAACAGCACCGACCCGGGCGCCAGCGCGACGAGGAGAAACGCGGCGGTTCCTGCTACGCCGACCATTGATGGGCAAAGGCCGCGACCGCCTCTGCGACGAACTCGACGTCTCCTTCGGTGAGACCCGGGTGGAGGGGCAGCGACAGGATTCGGTCGCAGACTTCGTCGGCCACGGGGCAGACGGCGGGCCGCTCGGCCGCCATGGCGAGCTGTCGCGGAATCGGAATAGGGTAGTGAATCAGCGTCTCGATGCCGCGTTGCGCGAGATGTCGCTGCAGTTCGTCGCGTGCGCGCGCGCGAACCGGAAACAGGTGGTACACGTGTCCGCGGTCGAGCTCCGGCGGCACCGCGAGCGAGGGGACTGTCCGCTTGCTCATGTCAAGGGCACTGTCCCGTTGATTGACGAGCGCGGATCGATAGCGACCTGCCAGCGCGCGCCGTTGATCCGTCCACGCGCGAAGATGGGGCAGGCGCGCGCGCAGGATCGACGCCTGCAGCTCGTCGAGCCGGCTGTTCACGCCGGGCTCGACATGTTTGTACTTGTCGCTCTGTCCGCCGTTCCGCAGGCGCCGGATGCGCGCCGCAAGAACGGCATCGTTTGTGGTGACTGCGCCGCCGTCGCCCAGCGCGCCCAGGTTCTTTGTGGGATAGAAACTGAACGCGCCCGCGTGTCCGAGCGTTCCGACCGGAACACCCTCGCAGGTGGCGAGGTGCGCCTGACAGCAATCTTCGATGAACGCCAGTCCGTGGCGGTCTGCGATGGCCTTCAGCCGCATGTTGTCCGCTGGTTGCCCGTAGAGATGGACAGGGAGCAGCGCGGCCGTCTGGAGTCCGATGGCCGCCTCGACAGCGTCCGGGGCGATCGTGAGGCGGTCCGGATCGATATCGGCAAACACGGGCCGGGCGCCGGCCAGTTGAATCGCCAGCGCCGAGAACGCCGCGGAAAGGGGCGAGGTCACGACTTCGTCGCCCGCGCCGATGCCCAGCCCCTTCAGCGCCAGGGCGAGCGCGTCGGTCCCATTGCCGACGCCAACGGCATGCGAAACATGACACGCGGCGGCAAACTCCGCCTCGAAGGCTTCGCACTCCGGACCGAGGATGAACCACCCGCGATCGACGACCCGCCGCATCGCGGCTGCAATGTCCCCCGCATCTTCGCGCAGGTGGAGATCCATAAAGGAGACGCGGCGCCCAAGCCCGTTCTTCATCCCCGA
This sequence comes from Acidobacteriota bacterium, assembly GCA_016210935.1. Taxonomy (GTDB): domain Bacteria; phylum Acidobacteriota; class Vicinamibacteria; order Vicinamibacterales; family JACQTH01; genus JACQTH01. The sequence continues at coordinate 3,834 of JACQTH010000063.1, forward strand.
CCTTCAACCCCCATCCTCCGAATCCCGGCCCGTCGCCCCTGGCCCCTTTCCATCTACACCACCTCCGCCGAGGGCTGGGCGAGGCCTGAGCGCTCGGTCACATAGCGATCGAAATGCGCGCGGTAGTAATCAATCGTTCGTTCGAACCCTTCACGCAGTCTGACGCGCGGCTTCCAGCCCAGCGTCCGCTCGATTTTGGAGGAGTCGGCGTAAAAACTGCCGATGTCGATGGCTTTCTGTTCAGCCGGCCACTCGACATACCGCACGCTGCCCGATCCGGCCACGTCGATCAGCAGAGTCACGAGGTCGCGGTGGCTGATCGGCTCGAGTCCGCCGACGTTGAAGACCTCGCCATTCGACGCGTCGCTCGCGCCCGCCCGCAAGAACGCATCCGCCACATCGTCGACGAAGACGAAGTCACGGCTCTGCGAGCCGTCGCCGTAAATCTGGATCTCGCGCCCTTCGATCGCGAGGCGGATGAACCAGCCGATGAACCCCTGGCGGTTATGGCGAATGAGCTGGCGCGGACCGTAGACGTTCGTCAATCGCAGCGAGCAGGCGCGCACCCCGAAGACGTTGTTGTATACGAGGTGGTAATACTCGCCGGCGACCTTGTTGATCCCGTTCACGTCCGTGGGGCGCACGAGATGGGTTTCATCGACCGGCAGCCGATCCGGGCGGCCGTACACCTGACGCGTTCCGGCGTACACGACCTTCACTCCCGGATTTGCCTGCCGGCAGGCCTCAAGAATCGTCAACTGACTGCGGCAGTTGATCTCGAGATCGGTGTGCGGATCCCGCATGCTGTCGATGTGGCTCACCTGCCCCGCCAGGTTGAAGATCACGTCGCGATCGCGGACGAGGTAGTTCATGGTGCTTGCCTGGCGAACGTCGGCGATGTTCACGCGGACGCGATCCTCGATGCCGTCGATGTTGAACAGATTGCCGCCGTACTCCGGCAGCAGGGAGTCGACGATCAGAACGCGCGCGCCGAGACCGGCGAGCTGGCGCGCCAGATTGCTTCCGATGAATCCCAGGCCGCCGGTGATCATCACCGGGCGGCCGCGGTAGAACGACTGGTAGTCGGCCATCACGTGGCCTGGTTTCTTGGAGGGCGCGTGTCGGCGGTCACCGGCGCCGCTGCGGAAACGACTGGCGTACCGGTCGCCTGCGGTGGCGTCTGTCGTTTCAACAGGACCAGCTCGACCCATAACTTCATGACATCGACGGCCGTGCGGGCAATACGACGGAAGTTGAAGAACTGCGACTTTCCATACGCCCGGTGAAAGTGATGCACCGGCACTTCGGCGATCCGGAAGCCGGCGTCCTCGATTTTCTTCATCATCTCGAGACAGATGACGCCGCTGCTCTTTTCGAGACCCACGCGATCGAAGATCGCGCGCCGCATCAGGCGGAAGTCGCAGTCGACGTCCCGCACC
>JACQTH010000530.1 GCA_016210935.1 Acidobacteriota bacterium
CGCCGCGACAACAGAAACGCGGTCAGATCCGCCGCCTCGCCGCTCTCGAGACGCGGCCACGGCAGCGCGCGCTTGCGCAGCTCCTGTTCCATCTTCGACGAGTGGTTCCACATCGCCGCGATGATCGCGATCGGATCGTCGAGCTGGGGAACCCCGCCGAGATCCGGCCCCACCCGTTTCCCGGCGCCCACCGAGTGGCAGGTGGAGCACTTCTCGACGAAGATCTGCGCGCCCCGCGCCGGCGTGCCGCGCACGTTCGCGTAATTCACGAAATAAAGATAGCCGATGATGTCGGCCATCTCCTGCCCCGAGAACATGACGCGCGGGATGCCGCGCCGCTTGAACTCGGCGGTCATCCCCTGACTGTGGTTCCACATCAGGCCGGCGATCGACGCCACCGATCCAACCAGCTCACGCGGGCGAGTGCCGAGGTCTGGCCCGCCCTGGCCGCCCTTGCCGGCGATCGCGTGGCAGGAGATGCAGCGTTTTTCGGCGAACAGCTCACGCCCGCGTCGCGGGCTGCCGGGTTCGAAGTACACGCGCTCCTCGCTCGACCCGCCGTTCCCCGCCTGAAGGTACGCGACGAGATCGCCCATTTCACGGCCGGTGAACTTCGGCCAGGCCACGCCGGCGCCCCGCATGGCGCTCGCCATCTCCGGCCCGTGATTCCACATCGCCTGCGCGAGGAAGATGGCCGAGAAGCGGCCGCGATAGCGCCGGAGGTTCGGCCCGAGCTGCTCCCAGGCATTCCCGTTGACGCTGTGGCAGTTGTCGCAGCCCTTGTTCACGAAGACCTCGCGGCCCGTCGTCGGGTTGCCGGGACCGCCCAGCTCCGTGATGTAGTACCGATAGGCGGTCAGGATGGCGATGATGTCCGCCATCTCGCCGCTGGTCATGGTCGGCGGCTGAATGCGCAGATCCTGCATCTTCTCGCGCATCACCGGCGCGTGGTTCCAGAACGCGCCCGCCAGATCGAGCACCGTACCCGAAAACAGAATCCGGCCGAGATCGGGGCCCACTCGCGCTTCGCCGCCGCCCAGCGAATGACAACGCACGCAGCTTTTCTGCGCGAACAGGCGCGCGCCGGCGGCGGGGCTGTCCGGAAGCTCCACGGAGAGCAGCACCGGCTTCGTCTGTGCGTGAATCGGGGCGGCCAGAACGGCCGCGAGGATCGCGGCCGGTGCCGTGCAGCGGATCAGTCGCAGAATGACGTTCATGGCTTGCTCCTCGCCCGGCTGACACCGGGCGTCCTTCCGCCTGAAGGCGGAAGCCACGAGTCGAAATGTCGGTAGTACGAGATCCATTCGGACACCTCACGCCGCCGCCGCGGACGCGGTGTCGGCCTCTTCCTGCTCCCAAATCGAGATGATCGGAAACAGCTTCGTGAATCCCATATAGAGCAGCGCAAACGCCGCGAAGCAGCCGGCCATCAGCGACCATTCAACCCAGCTCGGGATGTAGTTGAACGTATGAATCGGCGCACGCGGATGCGACAGCGACGGCACGACGATCGTGAACCGCTCGAGCCACATGCCGATGTTGACCGAGATCGACGCGACCAGCGTCCCGGTGATCGTGCGAGTCCGCGGGTTCGCGAGGATCGCGAACGGCACGACGAAACACGCCGCGAACATCGCCCAGAAATACGGCGCGAACGGACCGGTGAGCTTGGCCATGAAGACGGCCATTTCCTCCGGCTCCTGTCCGTACCACGTCGTGAGGTATTCCGCGAACGTGAAATAGAACCAGAGGCAGCTCATGACCAGCAGCAGGAGGCCCAGATTGTTGAAATGGATCGGCTGCAGGTACGCCTCGAGGCGGTAGACCTTCCGGATGATCACCATCGCGGTGATGATGGCCGCGATGCCGGAGAAGATCGCCCCGACGACGAAGTACGGGCCAAAGATGGTCGAGTGCCACATCGGCTGAATCGTCATCCCGAAGACCCACGACACCACCGTGTGGACGGACACGGCGATGGGGATCACGAGAATCGCCATGACCGAGATCGCTCGTTCGAGCCGGCGCCATTGCGCCGGCGTGCCGGTCCAGCCCAGGGCGAGCCGCGCGTACAAACGGTTCCGCCATCCGGTCGTCCGATCGCGCAGGATGGCGAGATCCGGAATGAGCGGCAGATAGAGATAGATCGAGCTCGCCGTCAAATAGATGCTGATGCTCATGACGTCCCAGAGCAGCGGCGATCGAAAGTGCGGATGCCTGATGACGTTCAGGGCCCGATCGGGTCGACCCAGGTCGAGCAGCACGTTGCCGACGCCGAAGAACAACACCAGCACGGTGATGACCTCGGCCATGCGCGTGATCGGCCGCCGCCATTCCGCGTGCACGATGCGGAGAATCGCGGAAATCAGCGTCCCCGCGTGGGACACGCCGATGAAGAACACGAAATTCGTGATGTACAGCCCCCAGTAAATCGGCCGGCCCAGACCGGTCACGCCAAGTCCGTGCGTGAGCTGCCACACCCAGGCGAAGACGGCCCAGACGACCACCGCGCCGAGGACTGCAGTCCAGCGCCGGAAGCTGGGGCCGGCCTGCAGGATCGGAACGACGATCGCCTCATGCTCGCGCATCGGTCACTCTCCCTCACGGAGATAGATCACTTTTGGTTTGGTGCCGAGCTCGTCCATCAGCCGGAAGGCCCGGGGGTTGTTGGCCAGCGCCGCGACGGCGCTGTGCGGATCGTCGAGATCGCCGAACGTCATCGCCTCGGCGGGACAGGTCTGCACGCAGGCGGGCACGTAATCGTCCGGGGCGAGCTCGCGTCCTTCTTCACGCGCCCGCTCGCTCGCGAGCATCAGCCGGTGATGGCAGAACGTGCACTTCTCGACGACCCCCACCGGCCGCAGCGAGACGTCGGGATTCCGCATGTCGGCCATCGCGCCGGGCCAGTCGGGCGACGACCAGTTAAAAACCTTGACGCTGTACGGGCATGCGTTGGTGCAGTAGCGGCAGCCGATGCACCGCGGATACACCTGGGCGACGATTCCATCAGGACTGAGATACGTCGCGCTCGTGGGACACACGTCGGTGCACGGCGGCCGGTCGCAGTGCTGGCACATCAGCGGCAAGGCGGATGGCCCGACGCGCCCGGGGGTTTCGGCCGGCACCAGATGAATCCAGGTCATGAGCCGCCCGTTCGTCGCTTCCGCGGGCGTCGAGAACGGCACGTTGTTCTCATGCTTGCAGGCGACCACGCACGCCTGGCAGCTGGTGCACCGATCGAGATCAATGACGAGGCCCCAACGAGGCATAAGTCGTCTTTGTTTAGTGCGCGTGGGGCCCCACCCCCACGCGCTTGACGCGCTTCGCGCGACGGCC
>JACQTH010000504.1 GCA_016210935.1 Acidobacteriota bacterium
GGGGGCAGGGGTCAGGGGCCGGTAAGAACAACCACAAACCGACCCCCGGCCCCCGTCCCCCGGCGCCCTCACAGCTCCCTCTTCGCCAACACAATCGCGCCGATCATCGCCACCAGCAGCAGCATCGAGGCGACCTCGAACGGGATCAGATAGTCCGCGTACAGCGCGTACCCGACCTGCTCCACGTTCTGCGGCGACAGCGCCTGCGCCGGCGGCGGCGGCAGCGGACGCCCGCCGTATTCGAGATAGCCGATCCCGACGAGCTCCAGCAGCACCGCGAGGCTGATCGCGAGCCCGAACCGCGTCCGCCGATGTGGGTCGCTGTGCTGTTCCGGCGGCCGTTTCAGGTTCACCAGCATCACGACGAACAGATACAAGACGACGATCCCCCCGGCGTACACCAGAACCTGGATGACGGCGAGGAACTGCGCCCCGAGCAGAACATAGAGCGCCGCCACGAACAGGAAATTCGCTACGAGGAACAGCACCGAGTGCACGGTGTTCTTCGCCGTGATCACCAGGACCGCGAAGCCCAGGATGAAGGCGGAGAGGACGTAGAAGACGATAGCCTGAGTCATCACAACAACATCACCTTCACTGTTCCCGTGACAATCAAATTGGCTATCGAGACCGGAATCAGCACCTTCCACCCCAGCCGCATCAGCTGGTCGTAGCGGTACCGCGGCAGCGTCGCCCGCACCCACAGGAAGACGTACAGGAACACGAACGTCTTCGACAGAAACCAGATCCAGCTCGGAATGAGGTCGAGCACGCTCAGCGCCGCCACGTTCGGAAACGGCCGCAGCCACCCTCCCCAGAAGAGCGTCGTCGCCACGGCCGAGACGACAATCATGTTCGCGTATTCCGCGAGGAAGAAGAGGGCGAACCGCATCCCGCTGTATTCGGTGTGAAACCCGCCCGTCAGCTCCTGCTCCGCCTCCGGCAGGTCGAACGGCGCGCGGTTGGTCTCGGCCAGGCCGCCGATGAAGAAGATCACGAACGCCACCGGCTGAACGAAGACGTACCAGAAGCCGGAGTTGTACTGCGCGTGGACGATGCCCACCATGCTGACCGTTCCGGCCATCACGACGATGCTGACGAGGATCAGCACCGTCCCGACCTCGTAACTAATCAGCTGCGCAGACGCCCGAAGGCTCGCCAGCAGCGGGTACTTGCTGTTCGACGACCAGCCCGCGAGGATGATGCCGTACACGCCGATCGACGCGACCGACAGGATGTACAGAAGGCCGACGTTCACGTCGGTGATGTACAGCGGAATCGTGCGGCCGAACAGGGTCACCGAGCTGCCGAACGGAATGACCGCAAAGACGATGATGGCCGGGACGAGCGAGATGACGGGCGCAATCGTGAAGACCCACTTGTCGGCGCGGGTCGGCGTGATGTCCTCCTTGATCAGCAGCTTCACCGCATCCGCAATCGGCTGCAGGACGCCGTACGGCCCGACCCGCATCGGACCGAGACGCGCCTGCGCCCAGGCGATGACCTTCCGCTCGAGCAGCACCATATAGGTCACCGCGACGAGCAGGGCGTTCAACACGATGACGATCTTCAGAATCGGAAGAACGACCGAGTCGATCATCGATCGACCTCACCAAGGACGACGTCAATCGAGCCGATGAGGGCCACGACGTCGGCGACCAGGTGACCGCGCACCAGACGCGGCAGCGCCTGGAGATTGCAGAATGACGGCGGGCGCACGCGGAATCGATACGGGTTCGTGCTCTTGCCGTCGCTCACGATGAAGTAGCCGATCTCGCCTTTCGGCGATTCGATCGCGTGGTAGGTCTCTCCAGCGGGCGGTTTCAACAGGCGCGGCACCTTGCCCAGGATCGGTCCTTCGGGTAGCCCTTCCGCAGCCTGCCGGATGATCCGCACGGCCTGACGGAACTCTTCGAGCCGCACCAGATAGCGATCGTAGGTGTCCCCGGCGCTGCCGATCGGCACGTCGAAGTCCATCTCGTCGTACGCGGCGTACGGCTCGTCCTTCCGGATGTCGCGCGGGACGCCCGATCCGCGGAGCGGCGGCCCGCTCAGACCGATCGCAATCGCGTCGGCCGCCGGGATGACGCCGACGCCCCTCGTTCGCTCGAGCCAGATGCGGTTGTGCGTCAGCAGATCCTCGTATTCCACGACCTTCTTCATCATGATGTCGCAAAAGTCGAGGACCTTCCGGTCCCAGCCGGGCGGAATATCCAGCGGGAGACCGCCGATCCGCATCGAGTTGTACGTGAGGCGCGCCCCGCAGAACTCCTCGAAC
>JACQTH010000505.1 GCA_016210935.1 Acidobacteriota bacterium
GCTCGGGGCGCGAGGCGATCCACTCGATCGTCTGTCCGTCAGGGGCGAGCAGCGCCGGCTTGTGCAGCGCCCCCTGATCGAAGGAGATCCGCTTGCCGCACAGCCGGCAGGCCTTCCCTCTGTACCATTGCGCCATCTGCGTCTCGACGAGCGTGGCGCGAGGGTCCTCCTCGATTTGAGACACGCAGTCCTGCGCGCACCCTGCCTTCTCCGGCCATCGCGAGCAACTGGTGAGCTGAAGCCGTGCCCGCGAGAGTCGCGTCGCCGCCGCACGCGCGTCAACCTTCACGGCAGCAGGCTGATGATTCTCAGGACACGTGATCAGGCGGTCACCCCGAAATGTGGCGTAGATCCACAGGGCCCACCCGACGAGCACGGTCAGCGGAGCCAGGACGAGAAGCAGGAGCTCCCACATGGGGGGAAAACCCGGTTGGTGAATTAGTGAGTTGGTGAATTGGTGAGCTCATTCGCCAATTCACCAATTCGCCGACTCACCAACTGGCTCGGTTCTTCGGGTTCTTGAACCTCTTGATCCACTCGGCCGCGCACGCCTGCTGATATTCGACCTCCGCCCTCACGAGCGGCTGGAGGCAGATCTCGTCGTCCAGCGCGCAGCCCGAATCGAGACACGGATCGTTGGTGGCTGTGCAGGCTTCCGTGTACTCCTTTTCGATCGCCGCACACACGTCGAGATACGCAGCCCGGCTCTCGGGCGTCAGCAGGTCGGCCATCTCCAGTTTGCTGAGATGTCCCTCCCCGGCAAACGCCATGAGCCGTTCCGGATTGCCGCCGAACAGATCGGGCCGCATATCGTCCTCCCTTCAACCCGTGCGTTTGTGCGCGTTAGCGCTTCGGGATCCCGTGAGCTTCCCCGCTTCCGGCGAACTGGTACTCGAGGAGGCGCGGTGGGAATGCGGGGTCTGGCGACCGACGTGTGGTCAGCGTGAAGCGGCCGACTGCACCCGTCTGGCGTGGCAAACAGTGGAACCTCAGCACGCATTTCCCGATGCCCTCTTCCGTGAACTCGTAGATCGCGGTGCACGGCTCTCCCCGTGTCATGCGGCCCGTGTCGTGGTCGAATACGTAGGTCCCGTGCAGGAGAATGCCCCTGATCTGCAGAGGTGCGGCGATCTTCACGATTGCCACCTCACGAACCGGACTCGCCGTGACGAAGCGCGCAGAGGTACTCGAGACGATGACGCCGACGACGCCCAGGAGCACAACGAAGCGAAGCAGCCGCATACGCACCTCCTGCGATGCGCGTCTCGCAAGCCAAGTGCCAGAGAGAACGGCGTGGTTTTCAGCCCGTTTTGAGCGGAAACGACGCGTCCGGAAGCTGGTGGCGGTTTTCCGGCAGGTGCGGTTTCGAGATTAGTCGCAGCCGCCGCGAAAAATGTCGCAGCGCTAGTAACGAGGCTCCAGGACCGGATGCCCTGCTCGATTTGAGGTGGATCTACGTTACGCTCACTCGATGGTGTGGCAAAGGTCGCAATCCTGGCGAATGACCTTGCCGTCCTTCGCCTTGTGATTGTCGTCGTGACAGCGGAAGCAGCCGGGCGCATCCATGTGCCCGATGTTGTTCGGATACGTTCCCCACCGGACGTTCATCTCGGGGAAGACGTTCCGGCCGTAGATATTCTGCGTCGCCCGCACGGCCTTCTCGACGTCCTGGCGCCGCTGCATGTACATCTGGTAGTGGTTCGAGCGGTAGAACTCGCGCAGCCGCCGCGCGATCGCATCGGAGGCGGCATTCTGGTTCGGATACGAGGCCTCGAGCGCCGCCACGGTCTCGCGCTTGACAAACGGCAGCGTGCGGGGAATCTCGTCGATTGCCAGCGCGTCATCGACGGCGCGCGCGGCCGACGGTGAAAACGGATGGCTCGGCCGGTTGTGGCAATCCATGCAGTCCATCTGCCGCCGCTCGCCTTTGGCGAGCTGTTCCGGCTCGGTCCCTTCGGCCAGGTATTCGCGGACGTTGCCGTGCCGATCCTTCAGCCTGACATACGGGATGACCTGCCGCTTCTCGTCGGTGGCGATGTACTCGATCTCGTTGGCGACGTTCATGTGCCAGTGGATGCCGGTCGCGATCCCGAGCTTCTCGCTGCCGCCGCCCACGTGCACGCGGATCGTCGTCTCGCTCCCGGTGTTGGTCTCATCAGCCGCATACTCGCGCCGCACATTCACTTTGTCGCCGTGGAACTTCTCGGGCCAGTGGCACTGCTCGCAGGTGTCGCGCGCCGGCCGCAGATTGTGAACGGGTGAAGGCGTCGGCCTCGAATAAGTGTCGAGCGCGACGGCGAAAACCTGGCGCGTGCCCGACAGCTTGGAGCGGACGAACCACGGAGCGCCCGGGCCGATGTGACATTGCACGCAGGTCACACGCGAGTGCGGCCCGTCCTGATACGCCGTGAACTCCGGCTTCATCACCGAGTGACACACCTGTCCGCAGAACTCGACCGAATCCATGTACTCGACCCCCCGGTACGCGGCGAGCGACAGGATCACGACGTTGACGAGCGTCTGCGTGAGGATCGCGACCGCGGCACGACGGTGAGCGGGCTCGTTCAGATCGATGCGGGGCCAGTGCAGCTCGGCCGGCGCCTTCCCGCGTTTCTGTCGCCGGTGAGCGAGCCACGCGCCGGCGGGGATCAGAAGGAGCCCGACGATGAAGAATCCCGGCAGGATCAGGAAAAAGACGATCCCGATGTACGGATTGGTGTGAAGACCGAACAGATCGGCCAGAAAAACGGTCAGAAACAAGACGGCGCTGATCGTGGTCAGCGCGATGCCTGCCACGGCGAGCGGATGGCGCAGGAACCGAGGTCGCATAGAGAGAGTTTATTCCGGGGACCCGTGGGGTAGTGGGTCTGTTCGCGGTGTGCCGCGCGAGGCCACGCCGGAAAACGTGCGGGCCGGCCCCTCCCGGCCGCCCAACCGCGAGGGTCGCGCCGTCAGCGTTCGCTTCGCGAACGCCGGTCCGTACGAGGGAAAAACGAGCCGAAAACCGGATCGGCGCTCAGCCTCGCGGATCCCCTCAGCCGCCCGCACGTTTTCAGATCGTTGAGATTTGGTCGGCGTGGCTCGAAGCGGCGCACCGCAAACAGACCCACTACCTAACCCACGAGTCTGGACGCGTGGCCCCACTGCTCGGGGCGGATGGCGGGCTACTTCTTGAGGCTCGACAGGTATGCGACCAGCGCGTCGACGCCCGCCTTCGTCAAACCCGGGTAGGCCTTCATCGGCGGCTTCCGTTCGGCCTTGGTCTTCGCGGTCATCTCCTTCGGCGACGTGATCCACAGCCGGATCTCGTCGGCCTTCAGCCTGGCGCCCACACCGTCGAGCGCCCCTTTCGGGTTCCCCTTCCCCGCGACGGCATGGCAGACCGTGCATTTTTGATCCGCGAACAGCTTCGCTCCCTGGTCAACGAGCTTCGCATCCTGCGCCCACGCGGGAGCCGCGAGCGCCAGTCCCATGAGACACACAAATACCCACCCTGGAGTACGCACGATGAAGACTCCCCTCTGATGATGATGGCCGGACGAATTATTAAAGACCGCTCGAACGTTTACGCGACAGCCGGAACAGATCCAGGACCACGTCGACGTGCGGCTCGCTCGCACGCGCGAGGCCGTCCTCGAACTTGGACGCCAGCGCCTGAATCACGCCGGCCGTGATGGCGTCGACTTCCTTGCGCTCGGCGTCACTCAGCCGGCTGAACTTCTTGCGCAGCCGGAGGAGCTCCGCCGATCGCACGCGTTCGAAATGCGCCCGCAGCAGCTCGACTGCGGCCTCTCCGCTCATCCTAGACCGGGGCTCCGCCCCGGACCCCGGCTCGGTCGCTTGCGGGGACCCCTGCGCCCCGCGCCGCTCCCTCGCGGGCGCGCTGTGCGCGCCGCCGTTATGCGGCAACGAGTACAGGATTCTCCCTCGGACCCGCATAACGGCCCTAATCCCCCTTCGCCGATCGGGTGTGCGCCATGACGGCAGCCCAATCGATCGCCGAACCATTGTTGTCCCTCGCGAACGCGACCGCCTGCTGGACGTTGGAGAAGGCCACGAAGTCGCGCTCGCTCGTGCGCGGATCGACGGTCGCCCGCACATACAGCGCCGATGTCGCGTTCAACATCTTTCCTGACACGCTGTCGGTCACGAAGACGGCCAGCGGATTCTCCTCGGCGTGCTCGGTCAGGTACTTCGCCATGCAGCCCGCCGTTCGATACGTGTAGACCTGGTGGTTCTGGTCGATGATCTCCGCGGCCATCTTCAGGTCCTCGATCGGCCGCCGGCAGCGATAGCACGTCGCGCCGTGCTTGATGGGCACTGGTTGAACCGAGCTGCAGGCGATCAAGACGACGCCGAGCCCGAACAACAACCAGACCGGGGCTCTGCCCCGGACCCCGGCTCGGTCGCTTGCGGGGACCCCTACGCCCCGCGCCGCTTCCTCGCAGGCGCGCTGTGCGCGCCTAGGACCGCTATACGGCGCCCACGACAAGAACGGAATTCTCAGGACGCGCCGTATAGCGGTCCGGAGTGCGCGTTTCATGGCACCCTCCCACCGAAAGGAGCGAGTCACGCATCCCGAAGGTCCGCCACCGGACCTCCGCCATGACCCGCGTCTGGTGACGCGGAACGCAAGCGTAGTGCCACGAGTCGTCTTCGGCACGAATCTCGCCTCTCGCTGGCGCCAAACGGCGTTTCCGCGTCATGGTTGCCGGAATCCCGGCAGGGACATCAGAAACGCTGAGAGGCTGCCGCCGCGCGGCGGCGCGGCAAGGCCAACCGCCTTCGCCAAGGCTACGGCGGTCAAGAAGGCCGTCGCGCGCAGCGCGTAAAGCGCGTGAGGCTGGGCCCGGAATTGCTTCACTCAGCGGATCGTTCTCACGAATCAGCGCGGCGAGCGGCCCTACGCCAATCTCGACCAGGCTGCGTCGCGTAGCGACGCGGCAAGGCCAAAGGCCGTCGCGCGCAGCGCGTAAAGCGCGTGGGGGTGGGGCCCCACGCGCACTAATAAAGGACCACCGTGTCACTCGAATACTCGACCTCCATCCCGCACGCGATCGTCGCCGAACACGACGCCCTCCATGCGGAGCTCGAACGCGCCACCAGGCTGCCCGGACGGCTCGGAGAAATGGCAGCCACCGTCGCCAGGGTCCTTCAGGCGCACTTCGAGAAGGAAGAGCAGCTCGCGCTGGCGCCGCTCGGACTCCTGTCGATGCTGATCGAGGGTCGCGTCCCGGCCGACGCGCAGGCCTGCGTCAAACGATCGGACCGCTTCCGCGCGGAGCTGCCGCGCATGCTGGAGGAGCACCGGGAGATCGCCAAGGCGCTCGATCGGATGATCGATGTCGCGCTGGCGGAGAACCGGTTCGAGATCGCGGATTTCGGCGAACGGTTGAAGCACCACGCGTCGATGGAGGAAGAAGTGCTCTACCCCGCCGCGATTCTCGTGGGCGAGTTCATCAGGGCGCGGGGGAAGAAGGGTCCCCAGTAGGCAACGCTGCGCTCACCCGCGCCTACCGCAGAGATCGCTGGCGCCACGGAGGGCCTGAGCACTCAAGGCCGCGGGGTTCGGGATTCGGGGTTCGTGATTCGGTGGATCGCGTCTTTCGAATCCCGAATCCTCAATCCCGAATCCCGGCAGCCGGATCTTCC
>JACQTH010000519.1 GCA_016210935.1 Acidobacteriota bacterium
ATCCTCCTGACGGGAACCCTTGGCGCCTTCATCCGCATTCGCCAGCCTCTTCGGAACAAGCGGATGCTCTTCGACATCGGCATTGCCGGTCCGATTGCGGGCTTCCTCGTTGCGGTGCCGGCCCTCTTCATCGGCCTGGCGCTGTCACATATCGCTCGATTGCCCGCCGACTCGTCGAATCTCCTGTCGCTTGGCGAGCCGCTGCTGTTCCAATGGGTCGCGACACTTCTGTGGGGAACGGTGCCGGACGGCTATTCGGTGAACCTGCACCCGATGGCGTTCGCGGCATGGTTCGGCTTGCTGGCGACGGCGCTCAACCTGTTTCCGATCGGACAGCTCGATGGCGGTCACATTTCATATGCGGTACTGGGACGGCGGTCGACGCTGGTCACTCTGGCCATGATCGTCGTCGCCGTGTTCCTCACCGTTGTTTATTCGACGAGCTGGCTGATCTGGACGGTCCTGATGGTCGTGATGCTGTTCGCGTTCGGCCCGGCGCATCCGCGAACGCCGGACGAACATATCCCGCTCGACCGCGCCCGGCTGTGGCTGGCGCTCTTCGCGCTTCTGATGTTCGTCGTCTGCTTTACACCCGCGCCGGTTGAGCCGCTGGATTTACTCGAAAGGCCGAACTGAATGGTTCAGAATTCCAGGATTCCAGCTCACGGGATTCGGATTTGGGATTCGGGATTCGTTGATTAATGATTAGAAGAATCAGCGAAACGGCAGAGCGTCTGCCAAATCACGAATCCCGAACCCCGAACCCCGAGCGCCGGAACATCGGACCCTACAACACCTGCAGCGGATCGACATCGACGATCGCCCGCCGGCGAAGCTCTGGCCGCTGTTCGAGCGCGGTCAGAACAGCATCCCGCATCGAGGCGCGGCTCGCGCCCTTCATGAACAACTGCACCCTGTACTCGCCGCGCAGCTTCACGAACGGTGCGGGCGCCGGGCCCAGCACCGAGAACGAGTCACGCGCGTGTGAGCGCAACTGATCCGCCAGTCTGGAGGCCTCATCCATCACCCCGCCAAGCGTCCGGCCTCGCAGGACCACATTGACCATGGCGACTGCCGGCGGGTACCGCATCGCGCGCCGGTATCGAAGTTCCGCGTCGAAGAACGCCGGATAATCCTGGCGGCACGCATGAACGATGCTGTAGTGGTCCGGATACAGCGTTTGGATGATCGCCTCACCTGGCCTCTCGCCTCGCCCCGCCCGTCCGACGACCTGTGTGAGCAGCTGGAACGTGCGTTCTGCCGCGCGGAAATCTGGAAGGCCGAGCCCGACATCCGCCGAGACGACGCCCACGAGCGTCACGGCGGGGAAATCGTGGCCTTTCGCGATCATCTGCGTGCCGACGAGCACGTCGATCTCACGCGCGGCGAATGAGGTCAGCAGATGCGCCAGAGCCCCTCGCCGCTTGATGACGTCGCGGTCGAGGCGCGCGACCCGCGCGTGGGGAAATCTCGCGGTGACCTCTTCCTCGACACGCGCGGTACCGAACCCGAGATGCTCGAGGTAAGGGGCAGCGCAGAGCGGGCATTCTTTGGGCACCCGCATCGAATAGTTGCAGTAGTGACAGCGGGCGCGTGCGCCCTCGAGCGACTTGGTCTCGTGGCTTCCGCCTTTAGGCGGAAGATCTTCCGGCTGAAGCCGGAAGCCACGAGGACGCGGCTGGTGGACCGTCAACGAGACGCTGCAATTCGGGCATTCGAGCGTCCCCGCGCACTGGCGGCAAAAGACCGCGCGGGCAAAGCCCCGCCGATTCAGCAGCAGCAGCACCTGTTCCCGCGCCTGCAGCCGCGCGTCGATGCCGTCCTCCAGCGCCCGGCTCAGAGCCGATTCGGGGCCCCGCTCCGCATATTCCTGACGCATGTCGACGAGCCGCACCGACGCGAGTGGGCGGTCGAACACTCGCCGGCTCATCGTGATCAGTTGGTATCGTCCCTGGCGCGCGTTGTGGTAGCTCTCGAGCGACGGCGTCGCCGATCCGAGCACCACGAGAGCCCCGGCCTTCCGCGCCCGGACGATGGCGACGTCGCGGCCGTTGTAGCGCGGCGTCTCTTCCTGCTTGTAGGACGCGTCGTGCTCCTCGTCGACGATGACGAGCCCCAGCGCCGGAAGCGGCACGAACACGGCCGATCGCGTCCCGACGACCACGTCGATCGCCCCTTCGCGGATGCGCTGCCATTGATCGCGGCGTTCGCCGTCGGACAGCCCGCTGTGCTGGATGGCCACGCGATCGCCAAACGCCGCCCGGACCTGCGCGACCATGGCACCCGTAAGCCCGATTTCCGGCACCAGCATCAGGACACGCCGGTTGCGCGCCCGAACTTCCGTTGAGAGGCGCAGGTAGATCTCGGTCTTGCCGCTGCCCGTGACGCCGTGGAGCAGCGCGACGTGGAAGACCTCGCGGGCCGCCGCAGCGTTCAATTCATCGCGCGTCGCGGCCTGCTCCGCCGTCAGCGCTCGACTGCCCAAACGGGCATCGACCACCGGCCACTCAGGGTCGGGGACCCTTCGTTTGCTCCTTCGTGTCCTGCTTGGCGATCCCGCCGCGAGCCGGCGGGCCGCTTCATCTTCGATCCAGGACCGCGGCGGCATGGCGGTGTTGATCGCATCGCCGGCTCCGCACCCGTAGTAGCCCGCGACCCACAGCGCCAGATCGACGACGTCCTGGGGCAGAAACGGGCCATTGTCGAGAACGCGCACCACATCTCTCGTAGGGGCCGAGCGCTTGACCGCTGGCTTGTCCGCCTTCGCCCTTTGGGCGAAGGCGGAAGGCTTGCCGAAGGCGGTTGCGCGGCCCTCCGGATCCGCGCCCTCAGTCTGAGGGACCTCGATCGCCACGCCCGTGATCAACCGGGTTCCGAGCGGTACGAGGACGCGCGCGCCGCGCGCGGGCGGCGTCATTCCGTCAGGAATGCGATAGGTCAGGTGCGGAAGGAAGGGGATGGGAACGGCGACGGAGACGAAAGACATTTGGCGATTTGGCGACTGGGCGATTTCTTGTGTGATTTGGATCCAATCTATCAATAAATCGCCAAATCGCCAGATCGCCCAATCGCCAAACGCCCTACTCCCCCCTCAAGATCGCTCTCACCCTCTTCATATCCTCCCACACGTCCCTCTTTCGCTCGGGGCTCCGCAGGAGAAAGGCCGGATGGAAGGTCGCGATCAGCTGCGCGTCGCCGTACCTGTAGATCCTCCCGCGAAGCTTCGAGATGGGATCCTGCGTCTTGAGCAGGGCCTGCGCCGCGAATTTGCCGAGCGCCACGATGACCTTGGGTTTGATCGCGTCGATCTGGCGCATGAGGAACGGCTCGCAGGTCGCGACCTCGTCCGGATCGGGATTGCGGTTGCCGGGGGGCCGGCATTTGATCACGTTCGCGATGTAGACGTCCTCCCGCTTGAGCCTGATGGACTCGATGATCTTCGTCAGCAGCTGGCCCGCGCGGCCCACGAACGGAATCCCTTGAATGTCTTCGTCGCCACCCGGCGCCTCTCCGACGAACATCAGATCGGCGTCCGGGTTGCCGACGCCGAAGACGATTTGCGTCCGGCCCAGGTTGCACAGTTTGCAGCGCGTGCAATCGCCGATGTCGGCGCGGATCTGGGCGAGGATGTCGGCTGCGGACCTGTCCGAGGCGTCGGCCACGGCAGCTGCGCCGGCCAAAGACGACGGCGCGCCGTTCGACATATCGGGCGCGCGTTCCCGCCATCGGCGATCGCGGCTCACGCCGGTCACTCCCAGTTCGCCAAAGAACGTCACATGTTCCGCCAGTTGATCGTGAAGGTCCATACGTTGTAGGTCCTACTCACGCCAGCGCCGCGGGATCAATCGCCAGCGCCGCGGCGAGCGCGCGATCGAGCTCCGGCCACCTCGCCGGAGAAAGCTGCCCGACGAACTGGGTCAGCCGAGCCTTGGGCAAGCTCACGAGCTCGTCACAATGCACGCTGCACTCGAGGCGCAGCCCTTCGTTCGGCCCGACGGCTACCTGCGTCGTCAGTCCCTGGTGGGCCGAATAGACGGGCGCACAGATGACGGTCGAGAACTTTGAATCAATCAAGACCTGACGACTGACAATCATGAAGACGCGAAACCGCCTCGGATCACGGACCGACGACTTCCGGACGCGATAGAAATCACCGCGCCTCACACATCCACCTGATAGCCCAGCACGTCATCCGCCTCTGCGTTCAGTCGATCCGCATGCCGATTGAGGAGGACGAGATCTCGTTGGTCCGCCGCCTGGCGGGCGCGAGCCCTGAGTCCGTCGCGCAGCAGCCGCTCGATCGTTTCTGATCGGCTTTCGCCCTTCGAGGCGATGCGGCCGATGGCTTTCAGCAGGTCTTCTGAAAGTGTGATAGATGTCTTCAATTTCATACTACTCGTATACTACCACGTCGAGCATCGGCGCGACCCTCGCGGTCAGGCGACCGGGAGTGGCCGTCCCGCGCGTTTTCCGTCCTTCGGCAAGCTCAGGACGCCCTGAGCGATAGTCGAAGGGCGGCGTGGCCTCGCGCGCCGCGGCGCAAAGCGACCCGCTACCCTGAGGCAGGACTAAAGTCCTGCGCTACGGATGTCGGCCGTCACGCGCGTGTCAGCCCAGAAGTTCAGCCCCGCGCCGGTTGCGTCTTACGCGCAAGCATCGCCTCGACGCGATCGAGGAGCTCGCTGGCGATCTCGCGCTTTGAGCGGATGGCAGGAACGTCGCGTCCGGGTGCAGGACCAAAGTCCTGCGTTCCATCATCGATAAACGTGACTGCGTTCGTGTCGACCTCGAACCCCGCGCCTTCGCGCGAGATGTCATTCGCGACGATGAGATCGACTTTCTTCCGCCGAAGCTTTTCGCGCGCTTTGGCGTCGACCGCGGACGTCTCTGCCGCAAAACCGATCAGCAGCGGCCGCTCGCGTCCGGCTGTCGATCGCCACTGGCCGAGATCGCCGAGGATGTCGGGCGTCCGCTCGAGCGCCAGGACGAGGCCATCCGCCTGCTTCGGCATCTTTTCCGTTTCGGTTCGTCGCGGGGTGTAATCCGCGACCGCAGCGGCCATGATGACGGCGTCCACGTCAGGTGCGCGATGCATGACCACCGCGTGCATTTCGGCGGCGCGTCTGACCCGGACGACCTCGACGGCGGGCGGCGGCTGCAGTGCAGTCGGACCGGTCACCAGCACGACTTCCCCCCCACGCGTCGCCGCCTCCGTCGCAATCGCGTAACCCATTTTGCCGCTCGATCGATTGCTGATGAAACGAACCGGGTCGAGGTCCTCGTAGGTCGGGCCGGCCGTCACCAGGACCTTCCGGCCCTTGAGCGAGCCCGCGGAATGAAGCACCGCCTCGGCCGCGCGAACGACGGCTTCGGGCTCGGCGAGACGCCCCTTTCCAATCCAGCCGCAGGCGAGGTAGCCGGCGCCGGGCTCGACCACGTGCACCCCCCGCGCGACGAGCGAGGCGAGATTGTGCTGCACGGCCTCATGCTCGAGCATGTTGGTGTTCATGGCCGGCGCGATCACCACCGGAGCTTTCGTGGCCAGATACAAGGACGACAGAAAGTCGTCCGCGACGCCATTCGCAAACTTCCCGATGATGTTCGCGGTCGCGGGTGCGACGACGAGCAGGCTCGCGGCGGTGGCGAGCGAGATGTGCTCGATATCGGCGTTCGCCCCTTCCGCGAACTGGCTCGTAATAACTCGGCGGCGGGTGATGGCCTCGAAGGTCAGCGGCCCGACGAACCTGCGAGCCGATCGCGTCATGATCGCAACGACGTCGTGGCCGTTGTTCTGCAGTCCGCGGGCGATCTCGACCGCTTTATAAGCGCCAATCCCGCCGCAGACGCCGAGGGCGATAAGCATTGAGCACACTCAGCGAGCACACACTCTCGGGGTTCGGGATTCGGGGTTCGGGATTCGTGTGAAATTCGTCTTTCGAACCCCGAATCCCAAATCCCGAACCCCGGGTCTATTGCACTCCTCGCCTAGCCTTCCGCCGCCGCCGTTTCTCCCACAGGCGCCCGCGCAGGCACCCTTGTCGTCGTTTCCGTGCCCTCCGGCGCGACCAGACCCTCGATGACCTCTCGTTGCGCCGTCGTCACCGGCTTGATGGTGCCGGTCACGCGCGGCTGCGCGCCTCTCATGAGCTGTCGCGCGCGCGCGCCGGCCACCACCACGAACTCGAATGAATTCGGAAGCTTCGATCGATCGATCACAGGCACCTTCTTTATTTGATCGCGGCGGGGCCCCACCCCCGCCGCCTCCCACGGCTCGCTCGCACTCGCCGCGGTGATTCGTGACAACGATCCGCTTAGTGCGGCAACACCGGCTGCACCCCCCACGACCTCCCACGGCTCGCGTGCGTTCGCCGCGCTAATTCGAGACCGCGATCCGCTTGGTGAAACTCTCCAGGATCCGCTTCGCGTCCAACTCCATGGCCTCGCGCCGGGCGCATTCGGCGACGACGATGGAGCGCAGGCGCTCGACCGCGGGCTCGAGATGGTCGTTGATCACGAGATAGTCGTATTCACGATAGGCGCCCACCTCGTCTCTCGCCACGGCCAGTCGCCGCCGGATCTGGGGCTCGTCATCCCGGCTTCGCCCTCTGAGCCGCTGTTCCAGAATCTCGAACGACGGCGGGAGGACGAAGATCGACGTTGCCGGGATCCGGCCCTGCCGTACGCGACGAGCGCCCTGAACGTCGATGACCAGCACGAGGTCCTCACCGCGCGCCAGCACCTGCTCCGTATCGGCGCGAGACGTGCCATACAGATTGCCGAAGACGTCCGCCCATTCCATGAACGCACCGGTCCGGATCATCGCCTCGAACTGCTCTCGGCTGATGAAGTGATAGTCGACACCGTCGGCCTCGCCCGGCCGCATCGGCCGCGACGTGTACGACCTCGACATGCGCAGGTTCGGCACCCGCTCGACGAGCCGCTCCACCAGGGTCGTCTTGCCGGTCCCGGAGGGCGCCGAAACCACGAATAGCAGGCCCCGCCGGCGCGACTCACTCGACATTCTGGACCTGCTCCCGCATCTTTTCGAGCTCGGCCTTGGCGGCCACGATGAGCTCCGACACCTGCAGGCCGTCGGCCTTGGACCCCATCGTATTCACTTCGCGGTTCATTTCCTGAAGCAGGAAGTCGAGCTTGCGCCCGCAGGGCTCGGCGCTTTCACTCAGGATACCCCATTGCTCGACGTGGCCGCGAAACCGCACCACCTCTTCGCTAATGTCCGACCGGGCCGCCATTTTGACGACTTCCTGCGCGACAGCGGCTGGATCGAGCTGCAGGTCGCTCGTCAGCTCGCGCACGCGCTCGCCGAGCCGGACGATCAGTGCCGCCTCCCCATCCTTTGCTGCCCGTGCAATCCCGTCAACCAGATCGGCCACGGCGGCGCGCCGGCGCCGCAGGTCCTGAGCGAGGAAGCCCCCCTCACGTTTTCGCATCGCATCCAGGGCCACCAGCGCCTCCTCGACGGCCTCCAGCGTTCGCCCGGCCACGTGCGCGGCCAAGTCAGCGTCCTGTTCGAGCGGCTGCTCCCTGATCGTGAACGCCTGCGGCAGGCGCAGCAGGTCGCCTGGCGTCAGCGATCCCTGTAGCAGGCCACGCTCGCGGGCCTGATTCATGGCCGTGCCGATTGCCGTGAGGATCGAATCGTTCAGCTCGACCTGCACCGGCGACGGCTGCCGGAGCTGCACCTGCACCGACAGCTCCACGCGGCCGCGCGCGGCGTAGCGCTGCACGAGGGCACGGAGCTGGGCCTCCAGCTCGGCCAGCGACGGCGGGGTGCGAAACTGCATGTCCAGATAGCGGTGGTTCACGGATCGCACCGTCACGCCGATCGTGACCCGCTCGTCCTCCCGCGTCAGCGATGCGAATCCGGTCATGCTCTTGATCATGGCGCCGGCGTCAGCTCCTTACCCACCAATTGCAGCGCGTGCAGTCGCGCGTACGTGCCGTCGGGCCGCGCCAGCAGCTCGTCGTGGCGTCCCATCTCC
>JACQTH010000560.1 GCA_016210935.1 Acidobacteriota bacterium
AGTTCACACGGCACGAGGACCTTAGGTTAAGTTACTGACAGTCTAACTGTTACGACCTCCTCTCTCTTCCGGCTAAAGCCGGAAGCCACAAAGAGCCAATCTCGGCCGACTTCGGACTTCCGACTTCAAACTTCAGACTTCCGACTTCGCTAATACCTCACCACCATCGTCAACTGCAGCGCCCGCGGGTTCTGCCGGCTGCGCATCTGCAGGAAGTTCGGGCTGTCAGTCCTCCACGCCGTGCTGTACGTGAACTGGTGGAAGCCGCCGGCGTTGAGGATGTTGAAGATGCTTCCGGCCAACTCCACCTGCCGCGAGCCCGCGAAACGGAAGATCTTGCCGATCTTCACCCCCAGCGTCTTGACCGCCGGCGCGGCGATCTGCCCGTTACCGCGCGTCGCATACACGAAGCGGTTGCGCGTGGAGAGCGGGTTCGACTGGCGCGTGCCGTTCGGCAGCCGGAACGTCGTCGGCCCGAACCGCGCGATGTCCGGATCGTTCGCAGGCAGCAGCTGGACCAACGGCCCCGACCACGGGCCCGCCTGAATCGTCAGGCTCCCCGCCATGCTGACCCCGCCCGGCGCCAGGTAGGTCCCGCCGAATCGCATCGAGTACGGTTTCCACGTCGGCCCGTAGCTGCCGTAGCTCAGGCTGTTCTCTTCGTTGTTCCCGCGCGGCATCGGCAGCAGCTTGTCGTTCGCGAACGCGTTCGGCTGGATGAACCGCGCGGGATCGGTCGGGTTCCACGACCCGCTGATGTGCTGCCACTGCCGGTTGATCCCGACCATCGCCTGGAAGTTGTTCGACATGCTCTTGGCCATCGTGATCTCAACCGCGCGGTAGTTCAGCTTGCTCCAGGTGTTGTTCGACTGCTGGTTCAGCCGGCCGCGGTTGGGATCCACACGTCCCCAGCCGCCGAACGGCTGCCCCGGCGCCGACGGCCAGAAGCCGTTGATGTCGACCTCCGCCCAGTTGTCGTTGTAGGTCCGATCGATGAACGCCGCGTCGAGGCTCACCAGCCTGGGGAACTGCTTGCGGAACCCCACGATGAACTCGTCGACGTAGGGCTGGTGTAAGTCCGGCGCGAACTCGCTCGCGGCGAGCTGAGCCGCCACCGCGGGCGTCTCCCGAATGGTTTCGAACACGCCGTCGAGGTTGTTGTCGTACTCGGTGCGGAACGACACCTTGCTGCCCGCCCCAAAGGTGGTGACCGCGTCGCGGCCCATCACCTGCTCCGGCACCCGCGCGTAGCTGGCGCGCAGGACGGTGCGCGCGTCCTTCGTCACCAGATACGAGAAGCCCGCCCGCGGCTGCACCTCCGTGCTCTGCTGCCGCACGACGTCGAACAGCTTGTCGACCCGCTTGACGAAGTCCACGCGCAGGCCGATGTTCGCCGTCAGCCGTTCGTTCGGCCGCCACGAATCCTGCAGGTACACCCCGAAGTCGCGATCGCGCGCCTTGCGGGTCTGGATTTCCGTGGGGCTCGCAGACACGCGCCGGAACGGGATGGTCCCCAGCGACGGGTTGTTGAGATCCACCGGCACCCGATCCTCGAGGTAGAAGCCGTTGTTGGTGTAGCGCGTGAACAGGTCGTAGACGTTGTTCGGCGCGAGGAAGAATCCCGTCTGCACCTCGTGCGATCCGGCAAGTCCCTGCGAGTACCAGGTCAGGTCGCCGCGGATGTTGATGAGCGACGCCGGCAGGATGCTCTGGGTCGCGCGATTTCCGCCTTCGAGGATCCGGCCCGTGCCGCCGATGAGGCCGCTGCTAATCCGCGTCCCACCGTAGATCACGGTATTCGGACCCGTGCCCGAGAACCCGAACGCCCCATACGTGGCATCATCGGCGCCGCGTTTGTTGTTGTAGCCGGCCACAAACGTCGTGGTCACGTTCGACCCCCAGGCCGAGTTCACCTTCGCGCCCACGAGATGGCCGCCGTTCGAGTAGACCCCAATCGGATCGTAGTACCACTCCCAGTTGTTGGTGCCATGGAGCCGATCGTTCTGGTAGAAGACCGCCAGCTCGTGCCCGATCCCCAACCGCGTGGTCACCTTCGCGTACGGCTGGTGGTTTTTCACCTGGTTGTTGAACAGCGCCCGATCCGGGTAGAAGCCCGTGATATCGCTCACCTGCTTGTCGATGCGGCTGATGCCGACTGTCGTCCTTTGGAACCGGTACGATCCGAAGAACCACGCCCGATCGCGCTTGATCGGCCCGCCGACCGACGCGTCCACCTGCTTGACGCCCAGTTGCGGCGTCGTGCCGGCGGTGGACACTTTCTCCCCGCCGCCCAGTTCCGACGGCAGGCCGAACACCGTCCGCGCCGCCGTGTTGTCCGCGGCCCAGTCCAGCGGCTGGTACGCATACGCGCCCGACCCCTTGAACGCGTTTCCGCCGCTCTTGGTGACGACGTTGATGGCCAGGCCGGTGCCCATCGGCGTCGAGGCATCCACGCCGCCGGTCTTCACCTGGATGTCCTCGATCATGTCCGCGCCCATCTGCACGTAGGTCGGCTGAAAGTCGTTGTAGCTGCCCGCGTTCATGCCTTC
>JACQTH010000506.1 GCA_016210935.1 Acidobacteriota bacterium
GGTGATTGCGGCAACCAATTCCGATCTCTCGCGGATGGTCGCGGGGGGCGCGTTCAGGGAGGATCTCTACTACCGCCTGAATGTCATTCCGGTGCACCTCCCGCCGCTGCGCGAGCGGAAGGAGGACATCCCATTGCTGGTCCAGCACTTTCTGCAGAAGCTCGGTCAGGAGCTTCTGCCGCCGAAGCCGGGGCCGCTATCGGTTTCGCAGGAGGGGATGCGGCGGCTCATGTCGTACGGCTGGCCCGGCAACATCCGGCAGCTCGAAAACACGCTGGAGCGGGCGGTCGCGCTCAGTGGCGCTCGAACGCAGATTGAATTGAGCGATCTCCCGGCGGAGGTTCAAGCGGCGGCCGAGACTGTCGGGCCGGCGCCGTTTTTTCTGCCAGACGAGGGGTGTGACTTCGACGAGTTCATCACCGCAGTCGAGCGGGACTTGATCCGCAGGTCCCTCGAGAAAACGCAGGGAAACAAGGGGCAGGCAGCCAAACTCCTGAATCTCAAACGCACGACGCTGGTCGAGAAGTTGAAGCGTCTGGAGGCCAAAGGCAAGCCGGTGTGGCGACAATAGTGCGGGTCGTGAAGCACGATGTTTGGAGATTCAGCAACGCTGTGTGAGACGGGCAGCCCGGTCGCGCGTGGTTTCCGCCACGATTCGTCGATCGCCCGTCGGCACGAGACCTGCCTGCGCTGCCTCCATGCAGCAGCGCCGGATCGAGGATCTGGTCGCCTGGCAGCTGTCCAGGACGCTCGCGGCGGACGTCTACCAGGCGACCTCGACTGAGCAGTTCGACAAGGACCCGCACCTGCGCGTGCGGTTACGATCGACGGCTGGCCGGGTCATGACCAGCATTGCAGCCGGATACGAGCAGAAGACGTGTCGCGCGCTGGCTGATTATCTGGTTCGGGCGGAGACGGCGGCGGCCGAACTTCGCAGCTTGCTGTATCTGGCCGGCGACGCCGCGTTGCTGGATCGACCCGCCGCGGAACACCTGGTCGAGCGAACCCGAAGAGTCTCGGAGCTGACGCGCGGATTACGTCTGGCCGCCATGCGATACGCCGCCGTTGTCCAACTCGGCCGCTCGATGGGGGTGAACTGATGCCGCCGCGCTTCGCGTATTGGACGATTATCCTGGACAAGGCGCCGACGGCCTTCCGAGCGCGCGACCGCGAGGAGCTGCTGCCGACCCTCAAACAGCTTCAGCGGAAGAACACCGACGCAGCGATGAAGTGGTTTCAGGACGGCAAGCTCTGGGACTCGCCCGACGAAGCCCGGGCGGCACGCGTTCGCGCGCGAGCGCGTCCCCGGCGGGAACGGCGATTTGCCGGTGAACCACGGGGCCGCGAGTGGCGGCCTGGCGGTGCGCACAAGGATCCGAGAGCCCGGTTCAAGGGAAAACGGAGGAAGCAGAAGTAGGCACTTTACCCCCATGGTGTTCCACATCGTCCTCTTCCGTCCTCGGCCCGATCTGTCGGAGGAAGAACGTACGGCCTTCATCCGCGCGCTCGAGCAGGCGACGACTCAGATTCCGCAGGTGCGCCGTTTCAGTGTCGGCCGCCGGCTTACACACGGACGCGGGTACGAAGAGGCCATGACGGTGGACTTCGAGTACGCCGCGGTGATCGAGTTCGACGATGTGGCGGGATTGAAGGCGTATCTCGATCATCCAGCCCATACGGAGCTGGGCAACCGGTTCTTCAGCGCACTGGCGGCGGGACTGGTCTATGACTATGAGATGAGCGAGCACCTATGAATCGTCGCCGCCGCCGGATTCTCCGGGCGGCGCCGCGCCCGATCCGCTGGCGAGCTCCTCTTCCACGGCTTCGTCCAGGTCGTCGCCGAAGTCCTCACCCATCTCCTTTCCCATCTTCTTCATCCAGCGCGCCATCGACGCCGGATCGTTCTCGTCGAGATCACCGAAACTCGAGGGATCCGACAAGGCATCGAGCCGCGCCTCTTCGGATTTGGGCGAGGCGAATCGTGAGAACAGCTTCTCGAGCCGGCCGCTGCCGCACTTCCGGCACCGGACGTCTCCGATGCGCTCGCGAGACAGTACGAGGGCCGTGGTCTTACGGCCGCAATCAAGGCATTCGAATTCGTAGATCGGCATGGATTCTGTGAAGACCTCCAGGCTACGGGCTACAGGCTTCGGGCTGCAGAGAACTTGCGATCCACGCTTCGTCCCGCAGCCCGCGGCCCGCACCCTGCAGCCTTCCCGACAGCGCGAAAAACTTCTCGATGATCTCTCGGACCCCCGCGATCGAATCGGCGGTGTTGATCGCGGCCCGCAGGTGCGACCCGTTTTCGACGCCTTTCGTGTACCACGAGGCGAGCGCACGCATCTTGTTCACGACCCATCGGTCGTGCCCTCGGGCGGGTGCTGGTGGCTCCGCCGGCCGGACGCAATGGCGAAAGCCGTCAGCCTCGTTGACACGCTCGTTCAGGAGCATCTCAACGTAATCGAGGAGAAAGCGGCCGCGTTCATCCAGCGAAACCGTCCGCGGCGGCCGCCCGGCCGCCAGATCCGCAGCCTGCGCCAGGATCCAGGGATTCCGCAGGACACCTCGTCCGACCAGAACGCCTGAGACTCCCGTGTTGAGTCGGTCGAGAATCTGGTGCGGCTCGACACAATCGCCGTTGCCGAAGACCGGAATCCGAACCGACCCCGCCACCTCGGCGATCAATTGCCAGTTCGAAAAGCCGGTATAGGCCTGCTGTGCGGTCCGGCCGTGGACCGACAACGCAGAAGCGCCGGCATCCTCCAGCATCCGCGCGAGACGCGCGGCGTTAATCTGGCTGTCGTCCCAGCCGGCGCGCATCTTGACCGTGACCGGAATCCGCACCGCCCTCACCATCGCGGCAATGATCGCCGCCGCGTGTTCCGGCTGGCGCATCAGGCTGCAGCCGGCGTCGTGTTTGGCGATCTTTGGGACCGGGCAGCCCATGTTGACGTCGACGACATCGGCGCCCATGGCCTCGACCACCTGCGCCGCAGAAGCCATCTTCTGCGGATCGCCGCCGAAGATCTGGATCGAGACCGGCCGCTCCTCCTCCGTGAAGTCGGCGTATTCGAGCGTGCGATCGATCCCTCGCACCAGCCCCTCGGAGCTGACCATCTCGGTGACGACCAGACCGCAGCCGCCCTGCCGCTTCACGAGACGTCGAAAAGCCGTGTCGGTCATGCCCGCCATCGGGGCGACGCCGAACGGATGCTCGAGGGCGATGTCGCGGATTTGCACTAATACGGCCTCACATCGGCGGCGTCCACGGTCACGCTGACGGCCTGGCCGATCAAATCGACGGAGAGGACGAGCCGCGCATGCGAGCCTTTGCGGACGAGGCGGCCGATTACGCCACGAAGCGGGCCATGCACGACCTCGACCATCATCCCTTCCTTGATCAGGGGGCAGGGGTCGTACTGCAGCTCGCTTTCGACCAGACGGCGAATGCCCTCGATCTCCCACTCGGGAATCGGCGCGGGTTTGTCCTCAAACGAAATCACGCTGACCACACCGGTGCATTTCAGAATCGGCAGGGTGTCGCGCGGGTCGAAGCGCGCAAAGCAATAGCCGGGAAACAGCGGCCAGTCGATCTGTTTCTTGCGATCCTTCCATCGGCTCCATCGCGTGATGGTCGGCAGGAAGACCTCGATCTCCTTGCGCACCAATTGGTCCTCGACAACCTTCTCGTGCCGCGATCGCGTCCAGATCGCGTACCACGGCCGGCCGGCATCCGGCCCGTTGGGAAGAAGATGGTCGACAGGATCTTCTTGCTGACCGAGAGCCCTACGATTCGCCATGCGCGCTCAGGTACTGATCGTACGCCTTCTTCAGCTCGGCGTTCTTCCACTCGATGACCGCTTCGGCGCGGACCTTTTTCAGGTACCGGCGAAGCTCTTCTCGCCGGCGCTGATCGAACAGCCGATCGGCAATCTGCTCTCGCGCCTGCTCGTACGGCATCGGGGCCGCGTTGGTCGCCTGCTCGACCTTGAGCAGGACGTATCCCTTGTCGGTTCGGATCGGAGGGCTCAATTCGCCGGGCGCCAGCTTGTCGAGTTCCTCGCGCAACCCGGCCGCCACTTCGCTCTGGCGGACGGGCCCAATCAGGCCCCCGTTGGCTTTCGAGGGCGCCTCGGACGCCTCCGCCACGAGCGTCTCGAAGCTTTCCCCCGCCAGGGCCCGCTTCCGAATCTCTTCGATTCTCGCTTGCGCTTCCTCTTCCCGTGCGACGTTCACCCCGCGCGCATCGGCGGGAATCGCCACGAGGAGCTCCCGCAGTGTGATTTCAGCCGGAATCTCGAATTCCTTCTGGTGCGTGTTGTAGTACTGCCGCTCTTCTTCCTCGGTCACCTGGATCTTCCCGACGATGTCGGTCTGCTGCACGCGCGACACGAGCATGTTGCGCTCGATGGCTTTCCGAAGATCCTCGAGTGTCATCCCCTCCTGCTTGAGCGCCGCCTGAAACTGCTCCTCCGTCTCGATCTTGTTCTCTTTCTTGATGTTCTCGACGATGTTCTTGAACTGCTCGTCCCCCAGCTTCAGGCCGCTTTCTCTTCCCTTCTGGATCAAGAGCAGCTCGTCGACGGCTTCGACGATGAGCTGCGGCGTGACTTCCTCGATCGCTTTCTTGATCGCCGCTTCATCGGTGAGCTGCTGATTGCGCTGGCGGAGGGCCGCGACCTGCCGCGCCTCGAACTCCGTTTTGGTGATGATGTCCCCATTCACCTTGACGATGACTTGTTCGAGGATATCGGCGCTCGGCCGCGCCGGAGCGATAACGAAGCCGGCCAGGAGCGCCAGCCCGAGGAGCGTCGTGTTGAGTTTCATGTGATTATCCGTCGGCTACGGGCTGCAGGCTCCGGGCTACAGCAAGATTCTGTTTGATGAAGCCCGAAGTCCGTAGCCTGGCAGCCTCTTTCACCCCATGTTACCGCGCCGCTGTGAGTTCCGACAAAAGCTGGCCGACTCTCATAAAGACGCCGTCCGGCGCCCGCGGGTCTTCGGTAACCGGCTTCAGGATTTCGGCTTTGGTAAAGCCGGCGGTGACCTCGCCGGCCATGGCGCGCGCTGTCCACCAAGAAGCGGATGTATCTTCGGGCACGCCCCGGGCCCGTGCGGAGCGCGAGCGCGGTGGCTGAGGCACCGCAGGCTTCGTCGCTCGACTCGGCCCGGGGCGGCGCGCGTCCGCTGCCACACGCAAGTCGAGCTTGATGGACGAAGGCGGAACCAGGGTCACATCCGGCCGGGCGTTGACCACCTTGACCAGCCGCAACGGATCCAGCAACGGTCGGGCCGCAGGCTGGTCGCGGCCGGTTTCCCGGAAGCGGAACACGACGATCGGTCCCTGCCGATCGATCGCTTCGAGTCCCAGACGGTCCGCCAACACTCGGATGCGACCGTAATCGGCCA